>JANXTD010000321.1 GCA_025352585.1 Fimbriiglobus sp. | reverse complement strand
GCCAGGCGTTCTTCTACGAGGTCAAGGCCGTCGTCGAGGTCAACGGCAAGCTCGAAGTCGAGCAGAGGCGGGTCGTCGTCAAGGCCGGCGAGAGCCTGCGCGAGGGCTTCCCGAAGCTGATCGCCAGCGTCCGGGCGGCCGGCGGCCCCGCGGTCGCCTCGAAGTGACCGACTCGGCGGCTCGCCGTCCCGGCAAACTCGGGGGACTTTCGTCCCCCGCTCGCCGTTTCTGGGTTCGCCTTCCCGCGTCGGCCGGCTTCGCCTAGACTGTCGCCTATCCTCCACGACCTTAGTGCCGTGGCCAAATTGAAGGAAGGTGTCTGCCGTGAGTGCCGCCCGCTACTCGTTCACCAGCGAATCCGTGTCGATGGGCCACCCGGATAAGGTCGCCGACCAGATCTCCGACGCCGTGTTGGACTTCTGCCTGAAGCACGACCCGATGAGCCGCGTCGCCTGCGAGACGCTCGTCACCACCGACCACTGCACGGTCGCCGGCGAGGTCACCACGAAGGCCCCGCTGACGCGCGTCGCCGTGGACCAGATCGTCCGCGACGCCATCCGCGAGATCGGCTACACCGACCCGCGCATCGGCTTCGCCGCCGACACCTGCCAGGTCAACTGCCTGATCCACGCCCAGTCGCCGGACATCTCGGTCGGCGTGGACACCGGCGGGGCCGGCGACCAGGGGATGATGTTCGGCTTCGCCTGCGACGAGACGCGGACGCTGATGCCGCTGCCGATCTACCTGTCGCACCGGCTGGTGGAGAACCACGCCGCGATGCGCCGCGACGGCCGGCTGAAGTGGCTGCGCCCGGACGCCAAGAGCCAGGTGACCGTCGAGTACACCGGCGACGGCCTGCCGAGCCGCATCACGACGGTCGTGCTGAGCACCCAGCACGACGAAACGGTGCTCGAAGGGAAGGCCGGCAAGCAGGTGTTCAGCGCGGCGGCCCGCCAGGAGATCATCCAGAAGCTGGTGCTGCCGACGTTGCAGGCCGAGCGGCCGGACCTGATCCAAGGCGACATCGAGTACCACATCAACCCGACCGGCATCTTCCTCGAAGGCGGCCCGCACGGCGACTGCGGCCTGACCGGGCGTAAGATCATCGTCGATACGTATGGCGGCCGGGGCCGGCACGGCGGCGGGGCGTTCAGCGGCAAGGACCCGACCAAGGTCGATCGCAGCGCCGCGTACATGGCTCGGTACATCGCCAAGAACATCGTCGCGGCGAAGCTGGCCAAGCGTTGCGAGGTGCAGTTGAGCTACGCCATCGGCCACCCCGACCCGCTGTCGATCTGGGTCGGCACCGAGGGCACCGCGGCCCCCGGCGTGACCGAAGACAAGCTCGTCGAGTTGATCCGGGCGCACTTCCAACTGACGCCGAAGGGGATCATCGAGACCTTGAACCTGCGCCGGCCGATCTACCGCGAGAGCGCCCGCCACGGCCACTTCGGCCGCGAGTTGCCGGAGTTCACGTGGGAGAAGACCGACAAGGCCGACGCGCTGCGCAAGGCCGCGGGCGTGTAGGTGGCGGGCGGCGGACGAGAGTTCGCTGCGTCAACTTTCGGGCGGCGGGAAGAGTCCCTCCCGCGCCTCGACTTGGCGGATGCGGACACGCTTCGCCGAGTTCAGTTGAAATGCGAACACGACGGCCCGCCCCGTCGGCGTCCGTCCGACGAGCGTGAATTCGCACCACTCGAAGTGATCGCCCCACCGCATCGAGCGTGGGTGGAACATGGCAGCCATTTCGCCAGTCTCGGGGTCATGCAGTTCGATGTGGTCCGACTTCGCCCCATTGCAACGCGGGCACGACCAGGCCAAGTTGGCCACATCGCTCGCGCCGCCCAAACTGACCGGGAAGATGTGATCGATGTTGTAAGGCGAAACTTGATTCAACTCCGCAACCCGACAGTACTCGCAATACCCGCCCGCCCGGTCGGCAACGAGGAGCCGTTTCTTGGCAGCCGAAGGGGGTGAGTCCTCCGCGGGGCGTGCCTCGCTCACGATGTGACCTGACCTGGGTAGAGTGCAGTGTCAACAATGTCTTGCAAGATTTCAAAAAACTTATGAAGCCGCGTGAGTTCGCCACGCTCTGCGGGTGTGAGCGTTCCTTCTGTGTTCTTACCCATGAGTTCCATGAGTTCGACAGATTCGTAAGCAGGTCTCAAATCAGCGATCCGTTTGCGAATTTCGCTCCGCGGCTCACCCGCGAACCGCGGGTTCAACCACGCCGCGGCTAGTTGTGTCATCGCCGCAATGTACCGTGGCTTCGCGTCGGCTAGATGAGACTGGTGGACCCCGAAAATTCTTTCCAACCTGTTCGCAACGTCGGGGAGACTTTGGCCCCATTCCATCAGGCAAATCCAACTAATCATCGGCAAACCGAAGTTCCAGACTTCGAGGCACACCGCCTGGAGTCTGGCGTCGACGAGTTGAACGGAACTGACCGCCGAACAGCTCGACTCGAACATCGGCAAGTCTGAGCCGACGAACGCATCCATCTGATCGATTTGCGACATCGCGCTTAGGCCCAAGTCGGGCGTTTTAGGGCGGAAGCCGGAGGGGTAGTCCGTGCGAAGTTTTTTCAGCGCCGGCAGGACCTCCCGCAACTGACGCTCGACGGCTTGGTCTACGCTCGTGCTCATCGCCCACCCCCCGTTTCTGCCGGCATTGTACCCCACCGCCGGGCGTCACGCCCCCGGCAGTTTGCCGCCGGGGGTCATCTTGTCGATGATGCCGGGCAGGTACTTCGCCAGCTTGCCGGCGACCTGGTCCATCGGCAGGCCCAGCTTCGCGGCCATCTCCGACAGCTTGTCGCCGCCGACCACTTCCTTGACCTGCTCCGGCGAGACCGCCTGGTTCGGCCCCGCGCCGATCCACGACTGGACGAGGCCGCCCAGCCCCGCGCCCTGGAACTTCTCGACGAGGCCGCCCAACCCGCCGGCCGGGGAGCTACCAGCCGGGGAGCCTCCGGCGGCCGCGGCCTTGTCGCCCGCCAAGTACGACATGACCAGGCGGACGATGCCGGCGCGTTCGCCGAGGCCGAAGAGGCTGAGGATTTTTTCGAGCACGGGTCGTCTCCAGAAAATGAGGCCGGGCCGACAGGGGCCGCGGGGGAAGTTATCGTACAGCCCGGCGGCGTCTTCCGCCCCACGCTGTTCGCCGGGCGTCAGCGCCGGTTCTCGAAGAGGTAGTAGACCGGCTCCGAGTGGCGCGACTTGCGCTCGCGCTCGCTGCCGTCGGCCACCGTGCGGCGGCCCGGCGGCTTGCGGATCACGCCGACGCGGCGGAAGCCGGCGCGCTCGAAGAAGGGGTTCGCCTGGCCCATCGCCGAGAGCGTCTCGACCCAGCGCACCGGGCACAGCTCGCAGCAACGCCGCACGAACGCCGCCGCCACCCCGGCCCCGCGGTACGTCGGGTGCAACACCACGCGCTGCAACAGCCAGAGTTGCTCGTTGAGCGCCGACAGCGCCGGGCCGCTGCGCGGGTCGTGCAGGCCGAAGACCTTCGAGCGCAACGTCAGCGCCGCGGCCGGGGTGCTGAAGACGCACACGCCCACGGCGTCGGGGCCGTGCCACAGGACGAAGACGCGCTTCACGAAGCCGAGGTTATGGGAGCGGTAATGCCACCGCGCGAAGTGCGGCCAGTCCGCGGCGGTGCCGTCGGTGACTTCGAGGTCGTTGAAGAAGCTGGCCCGTTTTTTTTACGGCCGGCCGCTCGACCTGCACCACGCCGTCGCCGTGACAGCGGACGTGCAGGTCGGGATTCAGGTCGAGTGTGAGGTCGTCGTGGGTGGTCGCGCACAGCACCCCGGTGCCGGTGCGGCCGGCGAGCTTGCGCAGGTTGAACGCGACGACTTTCGCCAACGTCCGGTCGAGCACCGCGCCGAACTCGTCGGCGAGCAGGAACCCGGCCGACAGCGCGACCCGCGTCAGCGCGAAGGCCATGCGGAAGCGGTAGCGCTGGCCGTCGGAGAGTTCCGCGGGTGTGCGCAACAGTAGCCGCGCCTCGGACAGCCCGCACGCCGCCAGGGTCGCCAGCCGGTCGGCGATCGGCCCCGGCAACGCCTCGACGAGTGGCGCGTCGGGCAACGTCAGCGCCAGGGCGTCGATGGCCCCGAGTCGCCGGCCGACCTCGCGCAACAGCGACGACTTGCCCGACCCCGACGGCCCGGTGAACAGCACGACCTCGCCGGGCCGCACGTCGAGCGTGAGGTTCTCGGCGACGACGTGGTCCGGCTCCGCGGCGTCGAGTCCGAACAGGTCTTGCACCTGCGCCACGGCCAGGCTGGGCCGCGCCGGCCGTACGGCGTAGCGAATCGTGATGGGGTCGAGCATTCAAGCACCTCGCTATCAACGGAGAAGCGGGCGGGGTACAATCCCCGCACCACGGGAGAGAACCAGATGACGACGCTGCTGCTAACGCCCGCCGACGCCCCGCCGACTGAGGTCACGCTGAGCGACGCGGAGTTGGAAAAACTCCTCGACGAGACGAACGCGGAATTCGTCGATGGCCAACTCAAGGAGAAGTCGATGGGAGCCGAGTCTGAAGGCATCGGCTCCGAACTGCACATTCTCCTCGGGGCGTTCGTCCGCGCGGCGGGGTTGGGTCGAGTCTTCGGGGCCGCGACGCCGTACCGCTGCTTCCCGAACGACCCCCGGCAGATTCGCAGGCCGGACGTGTCGTTCGTTGCCGTAATGCGACTCCCGGCCGGTCGGTTGCCGCGCGGTAATTTCACATTTGCCCCTGACTTGGCGGTCGAAGTCGTCTCGCCGACAGACGCAGGTGAGTACCTGGAGCAGAAGGTCGCCGACTACCGCTCCGCGGGCGTGCGTCTCATCTGGGTCGTTTATCCGGCGACGCGCACAGTCCTGATCCGCCGGCTCGACCTCACGTGCGCGGAACTCGACGACACGGGCGCGCTCGACGGCGAGGACGTGGTGCCGGGGTTCCAGTGCCGCGTCGCAGAACTGTTCGTGTAACGTCACACCCACACCCTCATCTCTCGCTGCCCCAGCAGGTACTCGGTCCCCGTCGCGGCGGCATCGACGAGGTCGTCGTGCGCGGCGTGCGGGTAGGTCGTCATCTCGCTGAGCAACTCACGTTGCCGCTCGTCGCCGCGGCGCAACCGGAAGCGGCCCGACTCGACGGTCACGCTGAACGCCGCGACGCGGGAGGTCTTGCTGCGGGTGTGGGCGACCGGACGCACGCGCGCCCCGAACGCGGCGTGCCGCTTCAAGAGGTCGCAGATGCCGGCGAAGGCGGCGTTGCTCTCGAAGAGGATCGCGTCGGGCGTGTGCGCCGCGTCCCACGCCGCCAGCAACTCCACGAGCTTCGGCGTCGGGACGCGGTGGCCGGCGGCCGCGAGGCAATCGACCTCCCCCGTCGGCCGCCGACCGAGTACCACGAGTGCCGAGGCGTCCGCCGTCGCCTTGACGCTCACCGCCGGGTCCACCGACAGCACCACCGCGTCGTACCCACTGCGCGGCACCTCGTCGGCGAAGAACTTGACCCACTCGGGGCGAATGAGAATCTCCTCCGCGGCGATTGGCGTGAGCAGGTAGCCGCGGGCGAACGACGCCGCCCCGATCTCCTGGCGGCGGGCTTCGAGCCGGTCGCGCGTCCACTTCTCCGGCCAGACGCTCTCGAGGTTCGGGCCGACGGCACGCCGGAAGACGGCGTAGGCGGGGTTGGCCTTCAACTCGGCGTTCAAATCCCCGCCGTGCCACGGTGTCGAGAGTCCCCAAAATCGCCCGTCGGGTTCGAGCAGGTTCAGCAGCCCGTTGCGGAACACGTCCTTCACGCGCTCGCGCTCGGCGGCGCTGTTCAGGCTGCGCACATCGACGATGTCGTCGCACACGAGCAGGTCGGCCCGCGCCCCGGTCGAGCCGGTGCCCACGCCGAAGGCCGCGACGCTCGGGCCGATCACGACCCCCGGCCGCGCCACCGTGAACGCCTCGACGCTCCACGGCTCCGCGGGCAGCAAGCCGGGGAACAGCAACTTCACGCGCGGGTTCGAGTCGATGGCGTCGCGCAGAAACCGGCAGCGCTCGGCCGCCAGGTCGCCGGTCGCGCACACCAGCTTGACGCGCAAGCTCGGGTTGCGGGCCAACTCCCACACGAGCCGACCGCAGACCTGCACGCTCTTGCCGTGGTCGCGCGGCAACTCGATCAGCGCCCGCGGGTGAGCGGTCAGAAACGCTTGCAACTCGCGGTGGATCGCCGCTTGGCGGAGCGGCCGGCCGTGCGAGTCGGTGAAGGCGAACTCGACGAACGCGCTCGGGTCGTCAATCGCCCGGCGGGCCGCCGCCAGCAGCCGGGCGGACTTCAAGAGTCGGTCCGACGAGGGCAGCGAGGTCGGCATCGGTGAACCTTTCGAGGTAGTCGGCCACCCGCCCGGCCAGGGTTGTGGGTTTGCCGGCGGTCGCGCCGCGGGGCTTCAGCGGCCGGCGGTTGCGCCAGGCGATGCGGAACGCGATGAGCCGTTGGGCGGCGTCGCGGCTGGTCTTGTCGTCGTCGGAGCGGAGTTGCTTGCGCAAGGTCAGCACCGACTCGGCGGTCGCCTCGCGCAGCAACTGCTCCTCGGCGACGAGGGTCGCCTTGCGCCACAACTTCGGGTGCCGCGCCGGCCAGCACTTCACTTGGGCCAGGCTCGCCCCGACCTCCTTGGCGACGGCGGTCCAGGCGACGCCCTGCACGCGCAACAGGGCGGCCTTCAAGACTTGGGCGCGGCCGGCGTCGCCCGGTTTCGGGGCCGGCGGGCTTCGGGGCGGCATCGTGAAACCCCCTGGGGAAGTCGTGGACGTAAGTCCACCAACCGTACACCGCCGAAGTGGGGTGTCAAACCGCCGCGCCCGCCGTATCCTTGAGGGGTACGGCGGCGCAACCGGCTCGGGAGCATCATGGCTACGGACACGCTCGGCGAAACTCCCACCCAACTCCCCAGCGACAGCCCCAACGGCGGCACCGACCGCGCGAACAAGCGCGCGATGCTGATCGTCTTCCTGGTCGTGTTCATCGACCTGCTCGGCTTCGGCATCGTCCTGCCGCTCTTGCCGCGCCTCGCCGCCGACTACCTGCCCGGCTTCTCGGACGACGCCAAGGGCGCGGTGATCGGCGGGCTGTTCTCGGTCTTCTCGCTGATGCAATTCGTCTTCTCGCCGATGTGGGGCCGCGTCTCGGACCGCATCGGCCGCCGCCCGGTGCTGATGATCGGCCTCGCCGGCTCGGTCGTCTTCTACGGCCTCTTCGGCTACGCCGCCGCGCTACCGCCGGAGTCGTGGCAACTCGCGCTCGGGCTGCTGTTCGCCTCGCGCGTCGGGGCGGGGATCGCCGGGGCCAGCGTCGGCACGGCGGCCGCGGTCATCGCCGACTGCACCACCCCCGAGAAGCGTGCCAAGGGCATGGCGCTGATCGGCGCGGCCTTCGGCTTCGGCTTCACCTTCGGCCCGCTGATCGCCTACGCCTCGCTGAAGTTCCTCGCCGGCGAGCCGTGGGCACCGGGGGCCGCCGCCTCCGTGCTGTCGCTGCTCGCCCTCGCCATCGCCGCGGCGGTGCTGCCCGAGACGCTGCGGCACGGCCCCAAGGCCCCGCGCGAGTTCTTCAGCCTCGCCCGCACCCGCGAAGTTTTGGCGATGCCCAAGGTCGGCCTGCTGGTGTTCGTCTACTTCCTGGTGATCTTCGCCTTCGCCAACTTCGAGGCGACGCTCACACTCTTCACCAAGGAAGTCTTCCGCATGGAGGCCGACGACACCTTCCTGGTGTTCGCCTTCATCGGCTTCGTGCTCATGGTCGTGCAGGGCGGCATCTACCGGCCGCTCGCCGGCCGCGTCTCCGAGTGGCGCTTGATGCGCCTGGGCGTGGCGCTGTTACTCTTCGGCCTCGCCGGCATCGCGCTGAACGCCTACGTCGCCCACGAACTCAAGGAGTCGATTCAAGGCGGCGGCGTCAACTTGAAGCCGCTGTTCTACGGCGCGGTGGCCGTCGCCGTGGCCGGCTTCGCCTTCGTCAACCCGTCGGTCTCCGCACTGGTGTCGAAGAACGCCGACCGCACGCGGCAGGGGGAAGTCCAGGGCGTCAACCAGTCGTTCAGTGCCCTCGGCCGCATCGCCGGGCCGTTCGTCGGGAGTGTGCTGTTCTTCCAGTCGGCGTCGCACCTGCTGCCGTACTTCCTCGCCGCGGCGGTGATGCTCGGCGTCGCCGGGCTGCTGGCCGCGCAGGGCAAGGACACAGCGCCGTGACGCCGCGCCGCGTGGCGATCCTCAAGCCGAGTGCGTTGGGGGACATCGTCCACGCCCTCCCGGTGCTGTCCGCGCTACGGACATCCTGGCCGCAGGCCCACATCGCCTGGGTCGTCAACCAGTCCTTCGAGGCGCTACTGACCGGCCACCCCGAGTTGAACGCGACGATCCCCTTCGACCGCGCCGCCTTCCGCGGCAACCCGCTGCGCGCGGCGAGCTACGCCGTGGCCTTCACGAACCGCCTGCGCCGCGAGCACTTCGACCTCGTCATCGACCTGCAAGGGCTGCTGCGCACCGGCCTCATGTGCGCCGGGTCCGGGTGCCCCGTGCGCGTCGGCTTCGCGGCGGCGCGCGAGGGCAGCCGGCACTTCTACACGCACCGCGTCGAAGTCCCCGACGCCGACCACATCCACGCCGTCGATCGCTACCGTCGCGTGCTCGACTTCCTGGGCCTCGCGCCGACGCCGGCCCGCTTCGTCGTCCCGGTGAACCCCGCCGAGGTCGCCGCCGTCGCCGAGTTATTACGGCCGTTCCCGAGGCCGTGGGTCGCCGTGGCCGCCGGCGCGAAGTGGCTGACCAAGCGCTGGCCGGTCGCCTCCTTCGCCGCGCTGCTCAACCGCGCCTCCGCGCACCACGGCGGCACCGCGGTCCTCGTCGGCTCGCCGGAGGACATCGCGTTGTCGCAGGAACTCGCGACTCAACTGCGCGGCCCGAGTCTCGACCTGACGGGCAAGACCTCGCTACCCCGCCTCGTGGCGGTGTTGAAGGCCGCCGACGCGATGCTCGCCAACGACACGGGGCCGCTGCACCTCGCCGCCGCGCTCGGCACGCCGTGCGTTGCCCCGTACACCTGCACGCGGATCGCCCGCCACGGCCCCTACGCGCAGTTCGACCACGCCGTCGCCACGCGCGTCGAGTGCGCCGGCAGTTACCTGCGCGTCTGCCCCAACGGGCTGAAGTGCTTCGCCGAACTCGCCCCCGAACGCCTCTGGGAGCCGCTGCACGCGGTGTTGTCATGCCCGACCCGTTGATCCTGGCCAGCAACTCGCTCGGCCGCCGCGAACTGATGACGCTCCACGGCTACACGTTCACCGTGGCACCGTCGGACATCGACGAGCCGACCGAGGCCATCGACGGCGACATCCGCCGCTACGTCGGCGAGCTCGCCTGGCGCAAGGCGGCCGCGGTCGCCCCTTGGGTCAAGCGTGGGATCGTCATCGCCGCGGACACGGTCGGCTGGGTCAACGGCCACGTCGTCGGCAAGCCGGACGACGAGGCCGACGCCCGCCGCATCCTCACCGAACTCGCCGGGACGGTCCACGAACTCTGGTCGGGTGTGTGCCTCTGGCACTGCCCCAGCGATCGGCAAATCCTGTGGCAAGAGGTCAGCCGCGTCCGCCTCAAAGCGTTGACCCAAGACGAGATCACGGCGTACTTGCAAACCCGCCAGTGGGTCGGCTGCTCCGGCGCGTACGCGCTGGCGTTGCCCGACGACCCGTACCTGAGCGTGATCGACGGCAGCGCGTCGAACGTCATCGGCCTGCCGATGGAGAGCCTGCGGGCGATGCTCGACGTGGTCGAGCGATTCCCGGCGAGCGGGGGACGATAGTCCCCCGAGTGCCCCACCTGTTGAGCGCCTGTCACCGAGTGGGGAGTCTCGGGGGACTATCG
>JANXTD010000226.1 GCA_025352585.1 Fimbriiglobus sp. | reverse complement strand
CCGACGACGCGCTGTCCGAGGTGCGCTGCACGTATTTGGGGTTCATCTTCCAGGCGTACAACCTGCTGCCGCAGTACACCGTCGTCGAGAACATCGAGTTGCCACTCGTGTACCAGGGCATCACGCTCGACGAGACGACGACGGCCCGGTGCGTCGCCCTGGCGGGGATGGTCGGCCTCGCGGAGCGGCTCGACCACCGGCCGCTGCAACTCTCCGGCGGCCAACAGCAGCGCGTCGCGATTGCCCGCAGTCTGGTGAACGACCCGCAGTTGGTCCTCGCCGACGAGCCGACGGGGAATCTGGACAGCCGGACTTCGGACGAGATCATGCAGATGTTGAGCAACCTCAACAAGTCGGGCAAGACGATCATCATGGTCACGCACGAGAACGACATCGCCGCCTGGGCGCGCCGGGTAGTCCGCCTGCGCGACGGCCGGGTCGAGTCCGACGAGCGCAACGACACCACGACCATTCTCACCCCGGCGGGCTGACCGATGCCGAGCGACGCGACTTCGCCGACCTGGGTGCTGGCCTTCTGGCTCGTGACCGGGGCCGCCGGCCTGGCCTTCGGGGCGTTCGCCGTCGCCGTCGGCTTGCGGGCCGTTGGCAAGACGAAGTTCGGCCGCACGGTGGTGCTGGCCGCGCGGAGCCTGTGGCTGCACAAGTTGCGGGCGTCGCTGTCGGTGCTGGGCATCGTCATCGGCACGAGTGCCGTGATCGCGCTCATGGCCTTCGGCAAAGGCTCGATGCAGGACGCGCTCAACGACATCAAGCGTCAGGGGGCGACCAACATCATCGTCCGCAGTGTCAAGCCGACCGACGACTCGGCGACCTCTGGGCGGTCGATGGTGGCCAACTACGGCGTCAAGTTCGCCGACCTCGAGCGCTTCGCCACCTTCAACGACTCGCTGGTGCGCATGGTGCCGATGCGGGTGTTCCCCTCGGAGGTGCGCTACCTCGAACGGCTCGACCCCAAGGGCCGACTCGTGGCGACCGTGCCGGACTACCAGGCGGTCAACCAGATCACGCTCGCCAGTGGCCGCTTCCTCACCGACGAGGACGAGCACAACATGAGCAACAACTGCGTGCTGGGGTCGGCGACCGCGGACCGGCTGTTCCCCTACGAGGAGCCGATGGGCCGCACGGTCATGATCCGCCTGCACCGCTTCCTGATCGTCGGCGTGGCCAACGACCGCATGCCGACGGGCGGGAGCGGCGGCAGCCAGGCGGCCGAGGACTTCAACCACGACGTGTACATCCCGTTCAGCACCTGCCGCGTGCGCATCGGCGAGACGGTCTTCATCCGCACGTCCGGCTCGCGCTCCGGCGAGAAGGTGCAGGTCAGCCAGGTCACACTCACCGTCGACGCCGACTTCGACACCCGCGAGGGCCGCATGAAGGTGAAAGCCGTCGGCGACTCGATCAAGGACGTGATGAAGGAGGACCACAAGAGCGACGACTGGGCCGTGACCGTGCCGCTCGACCGGCTCGAAGAGGCGGAGCGCGCCGAGGCCCGCTTCACGAGTCTCCTCGTGCTGATTGCGTCAATCTCGCTGGTCGTGGGCGGCATCGGCATCATGAACATCATGCTGGCCACGGTGACCGAGCGGACGCGCGAAATCGGCATCCGCCGGGCGTTGGGGGCCAAGCGCAAGGACATCGTGACGCAGTTCCTCGTCGAGGCGGTGGTGCAGACGACCGTCGGCGGCCTGACGGGGGTGCTGTTCGGCGTGGCGATGGTGTTCGGGGCACCGCTGGCGTACCGCGCCTTCGCCGGCGGCAACCTGCCCGCGGTGCTCGACTACCGCTCGATCCTGTTGTCGCTGGCGGTGTCGGTGGTGGTGGGGGTGATCTTCGGCCTCTACCCCGCCTGGCGCGCCGCGAGGCTCGACCCCATCGAGGCGTTGCGGCACACGTAAACCTCCGCGCCGACGTTGTGTCGTGACGCGGCCACTGGCCCCGACCCTCGCCGCGTTGACGCGGTCGGTTTTCCGGTTGCGTCCGTAAGGCGTCGGCGCGAAGATACCTTACGCTCTCCCCCGGTCCCGACCCCGAAAGCCGCCCCCATGTCTGACCCCGCGACTCCCGCCCCCGGTCGCGCGGCGATGGGATTCCTCGTCGCCTGCTGCGCGGCGTTCTCGGTGATGTCGCTGATCGTTTTGGCGTACCAATCGACTGAACGGTTGCCCGACGGCGAACTCTTCCGCGACACGCCGTTGGCCTGGCACCACCTGCTGCGCGGGGTGGGCATCGCGTCCGTCGGCGTCGCCATCCTGCGCTGCCGCCGGGCGACCGACGCGGCCCAGGCCGCCGCGACCGCGGGCGCGTTCTGGAACCGCCTCGCGCAGTACGTCTCCGTGATGTTGGCGTACATGGCGTTGCTAGCTTGGCTGACCGTCCGCGACGCTTTGGCAGTCGCCGCCGAGGGGGCCGACCACCCGCCGTGGTAGGCGGCGGCTCCGCCGCTGGCGGAGCCGTCACCCCAACCGCACGCGGATAATCGCCCGGCCGAGCCGCAGGATCAGGCCGTCGGTCACGGTAACGGCCGCCTTGAAGTCGGCCGGCTTCGCGCGGTCGGGGCCGAAGTTGAACGCGCCCTCGTCGCACTTCCGCCGGCCCTCGCCGTTGCTCTTCACCAGGCCGGCGAGCGCTAACAGCTTCGCCGCGGGGATCGCGCCGTCCACGAGTTCGCCGGCGGGGATCGTCACCTCGGGGATCACGTCGGGGTCGCCGCCGACCTCGAACTGCTTGCGCCAGTCGTCGAGGACCTGCGTCGCCGCGGCGGGGCCGTGGTAGCCGGCGACGATGTCGGCCCCGAGCAGCTTCTTCGCCTCGTTCGGCTTGCCCGCCAGGATCGCGTCGATCTCCCCCGGCTCGCGGCTCGTCAAGAGCGTGAACCACTCGCGCATGAGGCCGTCGGGGATGCGCATCGTCTTGCCGAACTGCTCCCGCGGCGTCTCGGCCAGGCCGACGTAGTTGGCCAGGCTCTTGCCCATCTTCTTCTCGCCGTCGAGGCCGCGTAAGATCGGCATCGTGAAGGCGACTTGCGGCTCCTGCTTGGCGTCCCGTTGCAGGTTGCGGCCGACCATCAGGTTGAACAGTTGCTCCGTGCCGCCGAGTTCCACGTCCGCGCGAATCTCCACGCTGTCGTGACCTTGCATCAACGGGTACAGACATTCATGCAGGTAGATTGGCGTGTTCGACTTCAGGCGCTTGCTGAAGTCGTCGCGTTCGAGCATCCGCTGCATGGTCATGCTGCCGAGGAGCTTTAACATGCTTGCAAAATCGAAGTGGCGGAACCACTCGCCATTGGGCCGGACTTCGGCCTTGGTGACATCGACGACCTTGGCGATTTGCGTGAGGTAACTCGCGGCGTTGGCGTCGATCTGCTCGGGCGTCAGGCCGACGCGCGAGTCGTCGCGGCCGGACGGGTCGCCGACCTGCGCCGTCGCCGTGCCGATGATGAGTACCGCGGTGTGGCCGAGTTCCTGGAACTGCCGCAGTTTGCGCAGCGGCACGGTGTGGCCGAGGTGAACGTCGAAGCCGGTCGGGTCGATGCCGTACTTGACGCGCAACGGCACCCCGGTGGCGACGCTCTTGGCGAGCTTGCGCTTCAACTCGTCGGCGGTTTCGAGCTGCGCCGCCCCGCGGGTCAGGATGGCGAACTGCTCTTCGACCGGGCGAACCATACCGACTCCGGTCACGTGAAGAATTGGTAACGGCCCGTCGCCTCAAACGCATTCGGCAGGTGGACGATGACCGGGTCGCGGCCCGGCGGCCACGAGATCGCCAGCACGTCGAAGCGCACCGCGACGTTCAGCAGCCGGCGGCGTTTCAGGAAACGCAAGGTCGCCTCGGTGATGCGGCGCTGCTTGACGAAATCGACGCTCGCGGCGGCCCGCATCGGGTCGGGGTCGGACACCGAGCGCACCTCGACCACGACGAGTGTCTTGCCGTCGAGGGCCAGCAGGTCGAGTTCGCCGGCCGCGTCAGAAACGTTGGCGGCGAGGATGCGGTAGCGCAGCGTCCGGCGGAGGTACTGCGCCGCGCGGCGCTCGGAGCGCTGGCCGAACCAGCGCTTCCACCACGGCCAACGCCCGAAGCCGCGGCCCCCGATTTCGGGGCCAGGGCTGCGGGCGTGCGGCAGGGTCGCCATCGGGGTTACTTCTTGGTCGATTCGGCCTTGAGCTTGCGCTTGGCGGCCCGCTTGCTCTCGCCGGTCGTGTTGTTTTCCTTGTTGGCAATCGCGGCGGCCATGGCCGTCTCGACCGCGGCGACCTTCACCGCGGCGTCGAGGACCACTTGGCGCTTGGGGTCGGGCTTGATCTTGGTCGCCTTGCCGACGCGGTCGCGGATGTAGTTCAGCTTCGCCCGGCGGACCATGCCGGCCCGCTTGACTTCGATCTTGGCGATGCGCGGCGAGTGGATCGGGAAGATGCGCTCGACGCCCTCGCTCTGGACGAGCCGGCGGACGGTGATCGACTCCCGCGCGCCCGCCCCGCTGCGGGCGATCACGTCGCCTTCAAACGTCTGGAGGCGTTCCTTGACGCCGTCCAAGAGTTTCTGGTGGACGATGATGGTGTCGCCGACCTGGAAGTGCGGGATGTCCGACTTGGCGTGCTTGGCTTCGCAGGCGGCGATGAGTTGGTTTTGCATGGGCTTTCTCGCAAGCCGGCCGTTGAGGGGTTGAACCCAGGTCGCCGGAGTCAGGGGTCAAAGTTCGGGGTCAAACACTCGTGTACTGCGAATCTTCGATTGCTCGTCGCGCCACTTCGCCACTTTCGCGTGGTCCCCGTTTAAGAGGACTTCCGGCACTTCCAGCCCGCGGAACTCGCGCGGCCGGGTGTAATGCGGGTATTCGAGTCGCCCCGGCGTCGAGTGGCTCTCGTCGGTGGCGCTCTCGCCGTCGCCCAACACACCGGGGATCAGGCGGATCACCGTGTCGATCACGACCATCGCGGGGACTTCGCCGCCGTTGCAAATGAAGTCGCCGACCGACAATTCGAGCGGGTCCAACAGTTGGCGAATCCGGTCGTCGAAGCCCTCGTAGCGGCCGCACAACAGCAAGTACCGCGACCCGGTCGCCAACTCGCTCACCACCGACTGCGTCAGTCGCCGGCCGGCGGGGGTCATCATCACGACGCGGCCCGGCGTCTCGGCGTCGCGCTGCACCGCCTCGACGCAGTCGAGGACGGGTTGCGGCATGAACACCATCCCCGGCCCGCCGCCGAAGGGCCGGTCATCGACCTTGTGGTGCTTGTTCGCCGCCCAGTCGCGGATATTCCACGTCTTGACGGTGACCAATTCCGCCTGAATCGCGAGCTTCAACAGGCTCTGCGTGAGGTACCCGGAGAACAGCTCCGGGAACAGCGTCAGCACGTCGAAGCGAATCGCCGGCACGGGGGCCATGACACTACGCCCTGGCCGGTTCGGCGGCCTTGGCCGCAGCTTCGGCCTTGGCCGCGGCCTTGTCGGCGATCTTCTTGGCCTCGATGCCCTCGAACTTCTCGAGGTACTTGTTGATGAACACCTGCACCTTGTCCGAGGCGATGGCCCCGACGCTCATCCAGTACTTGATGCGCGACGAGGCGAGCGACAGCCGCTCCTCTTCGGTGTTGGCGTGCGGGTCGTAGTGGCCCAACTCCTCGATGGCCCGGCCGTCGCGCGGCTGGCGCTTGTCGATGGCGACGATGCGGAAGTAGTGCCGGTGGGTCCGGCCGAACTGTTTCATGCGAATGACGACGGCCACGGTCC
>JANXTD010000094.1 GCA_025352585.1 Fimbriiglobus sp. | reverse complement strand
CTTCAACGCCGACGTGCCGTACGACGCCCTTGTGCGCGAGCACCTGGCCGGCGACACCGACGCGACTCCCCGGCGCGACCCGGCGACGGGGGCCAACGAGTCGGTGATCGGTACGGCCTTCTGGCACCTCGGCGAGGAGGTGCATTCGCCGGTGGACATCCGCCAGGACGAGGCCGACCGCTTCGACAACCGCATCGACGTGTTCTCGAAGGCGTTCCTCGGCCTCACCGTGAGCTGCGCGCGGTGCCACGACCACAAGTTCGACGCGATCTCGGCGAAGGATTACGCGGCACTTTACGGCGTCCTCGAAGGCAGCAGCTACCGGCAAGTCCGCATCGACACGATGGAACAGCACCGCGACCTGGCGAAGCGCTTCGCCGCGAAGGCCGACGAGTTCGCCAAAGGGTTGAAGTCGATTGAGCCGGCGAAAGATGTCGCCCTCGCGGCGTGGCTGGCGAAGCACAAAGTCGTCGTCGATTACTCGGTGACCGCGCCGACGGCCGACACCGCCGACGGCCCCGCGTTCCGCCACGCCAAGGCCGGCCGCGTGACCTCCACCCCAACGGCGGTCCGCACCGAGCCGCGCGGGGCGCTCGTCTACGACCGCTTCTGGGACCGGTTGAAGGTCACGCCCGGCAGCGCGCTCGACGGCTTCGCGCTGAGCAAGCAGCCGCGCGCCGGCTTGACCGTCCGCACGCCGCACTTCACGCTCGAAGCGAAGCGCGTCCACATGCTGGTGCGCGGTGGCGGCCTGGCCTACGCGGCCGTCAGTGGCCACACGATCATCGTCGGCCCGCTGCACGGCGCGCTCGTGGCGAGTTTCCCGGACGCCCCGGCGTACCGCTGGGTCACGCTCGACCTGGGCAACTACGTCGGCCGGCGTCTGCACGTCGAGTTGACGGCGACGCAGGGCACCGACTTCGCGGTGGCGGCCGTCGTGCAGTCCGACGACGCCCCGCCAGCCCCGCTCGCGGCGGACCCGCCGACGGCGTTGCCGCCGGAGCAAGCGGCCGCGTGGAAGGCCGTTGAGGAGGAACTGGCGAAGGGCGTGGCGTGGTCGTCGCGGCTGGTGCCGGCGCTCTGGGACGCCGACGGCGTGGACGAGCAAGTCTTCATCCGCGGCAACCCCCGCACCACCGGCGAGGTCGTCCCGCGCCGCTCGCTCGAGAGCCTGGCCGGGACTGAGCGCATCACGACAACGCCCGGCAGCGGCCGCCGCGAGTTGGCCGCGCAGGTGACCGACGGCACGCGCAACCCGCTGTTCGACCGCGTCATCGTCAACCGCCTCTGGCACCACCTCTTCGGCCGCGGCCTGGTGCCGACCACCGACAACTTCGGCGTCCTCGGCGAGGCCCCGACGCACCCGGAACTGCTCGACTACTTGGCGACCGAATTCGCGGCCAGTGGCCGGCAAATCAAGCCGTTCCTGAAGCGGCTGATGCTGACGCGGGCCTACGCCATGAGTTCGCGGCCGACCCCCGACGAGCGCGACCCGACGAACGCGCTGCTGCACCACTTCCGCGCGACCCGTCTCGAAGGCGAGGCGATCCGCGACGCGATGCTCCAAGTCAGCGGCCGGCTCGACGTGACCAAGGCCGGCGGCCCCTCGACGCCGATCGCGCTGACGGCGTTCCTCGACGGCCGCGGCCGCCCCGCCTCCGGCCCGCTCGACGGCGACGGCCGGCGCTCGCTGTACCTGGCGGTGCGCCGCAACTTCCTGTCGCCGTTCCTGCTGGCCTACGACACGCCGAGTCCGTTCAGCACCGTCGGCCGGCGGCAGTCGTCGAACGTGCCGGCGCAGTCGCTGATCCTGATGAACGACCCGTTCGTCCACGCGCAAGCGGCGAAGTGGGCCGAGCGCACGCTAGCCGGCCCCGGCACGGCCGAGGAGCGCGTGGACCGTATGTACCGCGAGGCGTTCGCCCGCGGCGCGACCCCGGCCGAGTCGAAAGCCGCGACCGACTTCGTGGCCGGCGGCGAAGCGAAGGCGTGGGCCGACCTGGCGCACGCGCTATTCACGGTCAAGGAATTCGTCTTCGTGCGGTGACGGCGGCCCCTGGCCGTCGGTGTTCTGGGCGACGCGCTTCGCGGCCCGTCGTGCTGTTCGTCGAACGAAAAGGAGGGGACTCGCGGGAATGCGCTTTCAACGCCCGAAAATCGGTGTTAAGCACGCATCGGTAGAACTGTGCCTCCGTTCTACCTTCTCCCCATTTCGAGGACTCATCCCATGTCGAAGCTCCTCTCCCCTGCCCGCGGCCTGCGTCGGGGGTTCACGCTGATCGAACTCCTCGTCGTCATCGCCATCATCGCCATCCTCATCGGGCTGCTCTTGCCGGCCGTGCAGAAGGTCCGCGAGGCGGCCGCGCGGATGCAGTGCAGCAACAACCTCAAGCAGTTGAGTCTCGCGGTCCACAACTACCACGACACGTTCCTGCGCCTCCCCCCCGGCGGGGCCGAAGACCAGTCCCCGTTCGGGACCGACACCGTCGGCAACGGCGCTTCGTGGGGCAGCAGTTGGATGGTCTACGTTCTGGCCGGCATCGAGCAGAACGCCATCGCCAGCAAGTGGCAGTATTCTGGCAACTCCGGGGTGTTCAACACCAACAACAACAACGCGATGGGCGGGGCGGTCATCAAGACGTTCTCCTGCCCCTCCTCGCCCCTCAAAACCGGCCCCTCGCCGAGCAACGCCTCCGCGTGCCTGGCGAACTACGTCGGCATCGCCGGGGCCACCAACGGTCTGATTACCGGCTACACCGAGGCCCGAATCAGCACCCTGCCGAGCGGCGGCATGATCGGCGGCGGGGGGATGCTCTTCCCCAACGGGAAGATCAACTTCGGGGGCGTGACCGACGGCCTGAGCAACACCGTCATGATCAGCGAGCAGTCGAACTTCCTGAAGGACACCGCCGGCGTCAAGCAAGACTGGCGGGCGACGCAGCCCTGGGGCTTCTCGCTGGGCGTGAAGGGTCAGGCCGTGCCCCCCGGCTTCGACAACGCCGGCGGCGACAACCGCTCGCCGGGGATGTGTACCGTCCGCTACACCATCAACCAGACCCCGACTGGCGGCTGGGCCAACGACGTCACCGGCACGGGCGTCGGCATCAACGGCAACTTCACGGGGGCCAACATCCCGCTCAACTCGACGCACCCCGGCGGCGTCAACGTGGCGCTGGGCGACGGCTCGATCCGCTTCCTGACCGACTCCACGACCCTGGCCGTCCTCGCCGCCCTCGCCACCCGCGACGACGGCACCGTCGTGACCCTCCCCTGACCCGAAGGCAGCCCCCGATGACCCGCCCGTTCATGCTCCTGGCGATCGCCGTCGCCCTGTCCGGGTGCGGCGCGCCCGGCGTCAAGCTCGCCCCGGTCAGCGGCACCGTCACCCTCGACGGCGCGCCGCTGGCCGAGGGGACGGTCTACTTCAAGACGGTGGCGACGGGGTCGGTGGAGGCCTTCCCCGTCAAGGGCGGCAAGTTCTCGGGCACGGCCGCGCCGGGCGACCGCCGCGTCGAGGTCACCGCCTACCGCACGACGCCGCGCCCGAACGACGCGATGAAGGGCGAGATCCAGGAGAGCCTGATCGGGGCCGA
>JANXTD010000903.1 GCA_025352585.1 Fimbriiglobus sp. | reverse complement strand
ACGGTCGCCGAGAAGTTATCGACCGTGAGTTCCAACACGTTCTTGCCAGCCATGACCGATTCCTTGAAGTGGGGTAAGCGTCCGGGACCACCGCATTGTACCGACCGGGGGCCGCGCCCGACCAGGATTGCGGCCGCACCGGCGGCGAGAAGGATTACCGCCGGCGTGAAGGCGGCCTTTCGGGTTCCGCTCGGCGGCCACCCCCGGCAAGGCCGCGCCCGATCCGCTGCCCGACCCGCCCGGCCGACCGGATGACCGCCGTGAACGCCAGCGTGTACCACTGGAACCCCAAGATCGACTGCGGCTCCCAGACCGACGCCGCGACCGCGACGGCCACGTGCAGCGTGGCGGGCAGGGCCGTGACCGTCCGTCGCCCCAGGCTGCCCCGCCGCGACGCCACGCCGGCCCCGACCGCGCCGTTGACCGCGGCCGGGGCCGACGTGACGAGCAGGGCCAGGAAGTAGTCGCGAGTCCACGCCGGCCACTCCTCGCCGCCCCGCAGCACGTCCCGCGCGTTGATGGCGAACAGGCTCAACGGGCCGACGGCGAGGCCCACGCCGAACCCGGCGACGACCGCCACCACCGTTCCGGCCACTGACCACCGCCGCGTCGTGCCGGACGTGCCTCGGCTCGCCGTCACTTCTCGCCGCCCTTGGCCTTGACGCAGTAAACGTGGTCGGCGGTGCGCAACACCAGGGCCCCGCCCCCCGCCGCCGGCGACGACCAGCAGACCTCGCCGAGTTTGTTCTTGCCGAGCAGCTCGAACGCCGCGCCGGCCGCGACGACGCAGGTCGTCCCGGCCTGGTCGAGGCAGAACACCTTGCCCCCGTAGGCCCACGGCGACGACGTGGAGCCGCGCCCCCCCAGCCGCTCCCGGTAGGCCTGCTCGCCGGTCGCCGCGTCGTAGCTACTCAGGGTGTCGAGGTACGCGTCCAGGACGTAGACGTGGCCTCGGTAGAGCAGCGGGGAGACGGTGTGCGGCGCGGCGCGGGGCCGGGACCAGGCCACCGCGGCGCTCGAGGTCTCGCCGCGCTTCAGCGTGACGTCGCCGGCCGCCCCGGCCTTGACGGCGACGAGGGGGCCGCCGCCGCTGGTGCCGAAGTAGAGGCGCTCGGCGTCGGCGACCGCCGTCCCGGCCGACTGGCTAAACGGCCGCCGGTCGCCCTCGCCCGCCATCTCCCAGAGGACTTTCCCCGTCGCGGGGTCGTACGACCGGACCTTCTTGCCGCCGCCCAGGACCAACTCCGTGCGCGCCGCGTTCTTCCAAACCAGCGGCGTGCTCCAGGTGGACTTCTCCTCGCGGTCCGCCCGCCACAACTCGGTGCCGGTCCGCTTGTCGAGGGCGGCCAGGAACGACTTCTCCTCGTTGTCGCACTGCACGAACAGCCGGCCGTCGGCCAGGACCGGCGAACTGCCGGTGCCGAAGCCGGCGGCCATTTCGTAGCTGCCGAGGTCCTTCTGCCAGAGCGGCTTCCCGGCCAGGTCGTAGCAGAACAGGCCGTGCATGCCGAAGTAGGCGTAGACCCGCTCGCCGTCCGTGACCGGCGTCTCCGCGGCGTAGACGTTCTTCCACGAGGCGATGGCCGGCTTCCGCTCGGCGGCGGTCCGGCTCCAGAGGGCCTTGCCGGTGGCGAGGTCGAGGCAGTGGACCTCGAACGTGTAGACGGCGTCCGGCGGCTTCGTGTTGCCGAAGCCGCTGGGGTCGAAGCCGAGGCCCGAGGGCTTGGCCTGCTTGTCGGTGACGGCCGTGGTGAGGAACGCCTTGTCGGCCCAAATGATGGGCGACGACCAGGCGTAGCCCGGCAGCTTCGCCTTCCAGGCGACGTTCTTCTCGGAGTCCCAGGTGTCGGGCAGGCCCGTCTCCGCACTGGTCCCGGAGCCGTTCGGCCCGCGGAATTGTGGCCAGTCGTCGCCGCGTGTCACCGCCGAGAGGCCGACGACTACTACGAGCGCAGGTAGGGCCAGGAGCATCTTGCGCATCGGCACGCCCTTTTCTTCGGCGGGGAGTTCCAGCGATCATCGTATCCAAAGGCACCCCCGCGAGAACATAGTGTGGTGGTTCGCGGAAAGGCCCGGCGGCCGTGAAGGCCGCCAGCGTCCGCTCGCGGGTCGATCAATTGCACTCGCACACCGGTCCCCGCAGCCAGCAGGGTCAGTGCGACCACATCGCGTCGCCGGGCCGGGGTCGTCTTGACAAGTCGTGAACCCGGCTTACAAATACGGTGTCCTGGGTGTGTTGAGTCGAGTGAGAGAACTGGCCCTGTCGTCTAGAGGCCTAGGACACGTCCCTTTCAAGGATGAGACCGGGGTTCGAATCCCCGCAGGGTCACCTCGTTGACCGGG
>JANXTD010000860.1 GCA_025352585.1 Fimbriiglobus sp. | reverse complement strand
CGGCAGGCGGGGTCGAGTTGGATCGTCAAGGCGGCGCACGCCATCAACCGCGGCGAACTCCCCGAGAGCGCCCCGGCCGGCGGCGGCGGCGACTTCTACTTCGTCGAGGTGGACGACGAGAACGTCGTCGTCGAGCGCATCGTCGAGATGGTGCAGTCGCGCATCCCGGCCCGCTTCGGCCTCAACAGCGTCAACGACGTGCAGGTGCTCGCGCCGATGAACAAGGCCGTCGTCGGCGTGATGAATCTCAATCAACGCTTGCAGGAGGCGCTGAACCCGGCGGCGGGCAAGGCGGAAGTCCAGCGCTACGGCGTGACGTTTCGGGCCGGCGACAAGGTGATGCAGACGCGCAACAACTACCAGCGCGAGGTCTTCAACGGCGACATCGGCCGCGTCGTCGGCATCGACGCCGTAGACCAGGTGGTGAGCGCGGAATTCGACGGCAAGGCGGTCGAGTACGACTTCGCCGACCTCGACGAGTTGCAGTTGGCCTACGCGGTGAGCATCCACAAAAGTCAGGGCAGCGAGTACCCGGCGGTGGTTATCCCCGTCCACACGCAGCACTGGATCATGCTGCAACGCAACCTGATCTACACCGGCGTGACCCGCGGCAAGAAGCTCGTGGCACTCGTCGGCAGCAAGAAAGCCCTGAGCATCGCCGTCAGCCGTGCCGACACGGCCCGCCGTTTCTCGCTACTGAAGCACCGGCTGGCGAAATTGGGAGCGGACGCGGGTTGAGGGTGAGCCGGAAGAGTCAGCGCCCGGAGTTGGTCACGCAGACTCCGGGCGGTGAAGAGTCGCAACGCCGCGGAGTCGAAGGGCATGGGGACGAGTAGGGGCAGGGCCAACCCCGCGAGTTACCGCGACGGCATCGCCATCGGCATCGGGGCGGGGAAGTAGGGGTTCGGCTGGCCGCCGTAGCCGCCGCCGGGGGGGGCGTAGTACGCGCCTTGCATCGGGGCCGGCGTCTGGAAGTGGGCGTTGTACGGGAAGTACAGGTACCACGGCGCGGCCTGGAAGGCAGGCACCGGTGTTTGGCGGAAGAACGGCAGCCGCGGGCCGACCGGCTGGCAGAACGGGCCGGGGCAGTTGGCACCCGACGGGGTGCTCGACGCGATCACGCCGGCGGCGGCGACCAGGGCCAGGAACAGCTTCTTCATGGGGCACTCGGTGGTTTCGGTCCGTGAAACGGGCCGCGACTCCCTAGTGAGTCGGGGCCAAGAGACTTCCTGAGTCAGCATGCCCGCGCCGGCTCAGAGGAGCGCGGCGGCGGGCGGGGTTTCGGGCGAACTTCGCGCGGCCGTCGCCGATGCGACGGCGCTAACCGCGCGGGTTAGCGTTCGCGGACGTACCGGCCCGCCGGCGGGGCTTCGATGGCCGCGACGAGCGAGACGGCTTCAAGTCGGGCGTCGCCGTTGGCCGACGCGACCCGGCCGCCGGTGCCGTGGGCGTGGACCGGCGTGCCGCAGCCGACGGGCGACGCACTGCAAGCGCTACAGCCGGTCGAGATCTTGCCGCGGTGGGCGAGCGGGTGGGAGCGGAAGAAGACGTTCTTGAACGTCGCCCCGGCGTAAGCCCCGTGCCCGCCGAGTCCGTCGCCGCCGCAGGTCGAGCACGACGACCCGCCGCGGGAGTGCAGCCCGGCGAACCCGCCGCCGCAACCGCCCGCGCCGCAACCGCCGGCCCCGCCGCCGAAGTGGCCGTGGCCGCAGCCCCGACCGCCGCAGGCGGCCTGGTCGCCGGGGCGGGGGCCGGTGTAGTTCAGGCTGCTGTCCCAGGGGCCGTAAGGGGCGAAGGGGTAGTAGCCCTCGTAGGGGCCGTAGTTGAAGAGCGGGCCGGACTGCGCGAGGCCGCCGAAGAAGCGGAAGCAGGGGCCGCCGAGGGGGGAGCATTGGGCCTGGGCGTCCGGCCCGCCGCACGCCAGGGCCGGCAACGCGAGCAGCATTGCCAGGAGGGTCCGTTTCATACGGAGTCAGGTTCCTTTCCGAGTGTCCGCCCGGACCGCGGCCGAGGCCGGCCGTTCCTTGGTCCGGGACGTGACACCCTGCGCGCCGAACCGCCGCCGGGCGCGCCATCCGGCCGGGGAACCGGGCGTGGAACCGCGCCGCCTCGGGCGCATCTGCGCCAGCCGCTACCAGCGCCCCGCGCGCCCCGCCGTGAGCGCCGCCCACGGCTCGCGGGTCAGGCCGAACGAGCCGACGCGGCGGTGCGGCGACGTGGCGTGGAAGTCACTCCCGGCGCTCACCAGCATGCCCAGACTCGCGGCGACCGCCCGCAACTCGGCGACCCGCCCCGGCAGTTGCGACGGGTGCCCCACTTCGAGGCCGTCCAACCCTTCGGCGTGCAACTCCGCGAACTGCGCCGGCTCGAAGCTCGACGGCGGGTGGGCGAGCAGCGCGACCCCGCCGGCGGCGTGGATGCGTCGCGCCACCTCGGGCAGTTCGGTGAAGTGCGTCGGCGGCACGGCGGGCAGCACCGCCTTCAGGTATAGCCCGAACGCCTCGCCCCAACTCGCCGCGACTCCCGAGTTCACGAGCAGCCCGGCGACGTGCCGGCGTCCGAGACTCGGCACGCGGTCGGCCAGCCCCTCGACTTGCCCCGGCGTGAAGGCGACCCCCTGCCCCGCGAGCGCCTCGACGAGTGCGAGGAAGCGGGCGCGCCGCTGCCGGCCGACGGCGGCGAGGTGGGCGAGGAACTCGGCGTCCGCCGGATCGACGAACAGCCCCAGGACGTGCAGTTCGCGGCCGGCCCAGACCGCCGTACACTCGACCCCCGGCACGACCCGCACCCCCAGCGTGACCCCGGTGGCGTGGGCCTCCGGGTAGCCGGCGAGGGTGTCGTGGTCGGTGACGGCCAAGGCGGTCAGGCGGGCCTGCTTCGCCAGCGCCACAAGACCCGACGGCGTGAAGTCGCCGTCGCTCGCGGTGGTGTGCGCGTGCAGGTCGGCGACGACGGGGTGCAGCGCGGCGTGGAGGTTCACGCACAGCGCGGTGAACGGCGAGCGACGCGGCATGAACACTTTCCAGAAGAGTGATGAGTGCAAAGTGCAGAGTGAATACCGTCAGCCGAGCGGCTTCTGAATTTTCCGCATTCCGCACTTTGCACTCATCACTCTGCACTCCGATCGGGATGGCGGCCTTGCGCGATCTTGTCGAGGATCCCGTTAACGAAGCCCGGCGAGTCGAGGGTGGCGAAGCGGCGCGCCAGCTCGATCGCCTCGTCGATGACCACGCCCGTGGCCGCCTGCTCCGCGCCGTGCAGCAACTCGTACGTGCCCATCCGCAGGACGTTGCGATCGACCGGCATCATGCGCGACAGCCGCCACTTCTCGGCCGTCTTCGTCAGCAAGGCGTCGATAGTCACCTGGTGCTTCAAGACGCCGTCGTAGAGTGAGAGCGCGAACTCCTCGAGGTCGCGGTCACTGAGGCGGTCGCGGGTGAAGCGCGTGACCGCCGGGCGCGGCACCGGCACGCCGTTCTGGTCGTGCTGGAACAGCAACTGCAACGCCACCTCGCGGGCCTTCGATCGACGCGCCATGCCAAACAGTCCTCACTTCGGGATGGGGTATCATAGCGGCCCGGCGATCGGGTGTCGCCCCGCCAGCACCGCCTCGACGTAGCCGAACAGTTCCCGCTCGTAGCGCCCGCGGCCGTATTGCAGGGCGTTGGCCCGCGCCGCCGCCGGGTCGAAGCCGTCGGCCCGGCGCTCGAACTCCTCGATGGCGGCCACGGTCGCGCCGACCGTCTGCGCGGCGATGAACACCCCCGTCGCGGCTGTGACCGTCTCGGCGGTGCCGCCCACGCCCAGGGCGATCACCGGCGCGCCGCAGGCTTGGGCCTCCACCGGGACGATGCCGAAGTCCTCCTCGCCGGGGAACAGGAGTGCTTTGCAGCGGCGGTAGTGGTCGCGCAACACGCCGTCCGGCTGGCGGCCCAGGAAGGTGACCGTCGGCCCGGCGCGGCGGCGCAGCCGCGCCTCGTCCTGGCCGCCGCCGATCACCACGAGCCGCCGGCCGAGGGCGGCGCAGGCGTCCAGCGCGAGGTCGAAGCGCTTGTACGGGGCCAGCGCCGACACGACGAGGTAGAAGTCGTCCCGCGGCCTCGGCACCGGGTCGGGCGTGTAGAAGTCGGTGTCCACCGGCGGGCAAATCACGACACTGTCGCGGCCGTAGCACTCGCGGATGCGGGCCTGCACCGTCCGGCTGATCGCCACGAAGTGCGTCACCCGCGACGCCGTGCGCCGGTCCCACGCCCGCAAGCGGCCGAGGACCACGTCGAGCGCCGCGGCCTTCAGGCGGCCGAGCGGGCCGCGGCGGAAGTAGGCGTCGCGCAGGTGCCAGGCGTAGCGCATCGGCGAGAAGCAGTAGCAGACGTGCGGCACCCCCGCGGGGGGCACGACCGCCTTCGCCACGCAGTGGCTGAAGCTCAGCACCGCGTCGCAGTCGCCGAGTTTCCGCGCCGCGAACAGCGGCATCACCGGCAGCAAGTAGCGGTAGTAGCGCAGCACCCCCGGCAGCCGGTTTAGCGCGCTCGCCTTAGGGTGCAGGCGCTCGATGGCCGGCGACACCGCGCCGGGGTCGTGCAGGAGGGCCACGAGCCGGGCGGTCGGCCAGCGGACGCACGCCGGTTCGAGGCACTTCTCGCCGCCGCGCATCCCCGTGAGCCAGTCGTGGACGAGGACGATGCGGGGCGCAGTCATGCCGCCAGTGTACGGCCGGCGCGGCGAGGCGGCGGCGGCCGGCCGGGACTTCGCCCCCGGATCCCCGACACCGGTCACGTCACCGGCGTCTGGCAGTCCCGCGACCCGTGTCCGGGTGCAATCGACCTGCCCCTCCTGGAAGTACCAGAAGGCCGGACACGCCCGGCGTGACGGGCGTCAGCGGTCGGTGACGGTGTAGACGTCGATGGCCCACGCGCCGTTCTCCTTGATCGCGGTCAGCTTGACCGTCTTGAAGCCGGCCCAGACCTCGAAGGTGTAGGTCGTGCCGCTGTCGGGGGCGAACAGGTCGGCCCGGACCGGGGACGTGCTGCCCTTCCCGGCCGAATTCGCCGCCACGAGCTTCGCGAACTCGGCCTCGGTGGTGCGGCGGCGGTAGTCGGCCGACATCATGCGGTACGCCGCGCCCGCCCGGCCGCCCTTGACCTCCTGGATGAAGGCCTCGGCCGCGGCCGTCGCCTTGACCTTGTCGGAGTTGGCCGCGGCCGCCTCCTGCTGCTTCTGCTCCTCGCCCCTGCGGGCCGCGTTTTTCTGCATGTCCTGCTGCATCTGCTGCTGCACGTCGTTGAAGCCGCGCGCGACGGAGCGGTAGACCATGAAGATGAGGCCGCCGCAAATCAGCGTGATGACGACGAGCACGCCGCCGAGGATGGCCAGCACCTTGACGGCGGTGTTGCCCCCCGCCGGCTTGGCCCGCGGCCGCGGCGTCTCCTCGAAGTCGTTGTCGTCGTCGCCGTCGCGCGGCTGTCGCCGGGGGGCGCGGCGGGGCCGGTCGTCGTCGGAGTCGTCGTCGTCGCGGGGGAGGCGGTCGCGGGCCATCGGGCGGGTCCTCGGTACGGGGTGGGGAGAGTCAGACTTGCCAGCTTCGGCCGGTCGCGGGGTGGGTCACGGCAATGAGCGGCCGCGCGTCGCCGGGGGCCAGCGCGAACGTCAGCCCCAGCGCTTCGGACGCGACCACGGCCGGGGCCGCCGGCTCCGACGCGCCAGCCAGGGCCAGCCGGCCGTCACGCAGGGCGTAGAGTTCGAGCCGCCAGGGGTCGCGGTGCAGGACCATCACCTCGCGGGTGCCGATCGACTCGTAGAACGCGAACTTCGCCGTCGGCAGTTCGCCGGGGCTGATGACCTCGACCACGAGGTCCGGGCCGCCGACCCAGTGGGTGCCGTAATCGACCGCGGCGTTCCCACTCCGGAAGACGACGAGGTCGGGGTTGCGGTAGTTCTCGACCCAGTCCGGCGTGCGGTCGCTGAGGTTCAGTCCGGGGAAGACCCTGGCGTGCCCCGACCGTTGCAAGGCGTCGTAGAGGGCGAACTGCAACCCGCCGATGATGTCTTGGTGGTTCGTGTTGGCGAGCGGCGACATGACAGTAACCCCCTCCCAGACTTCGGTCCGGCGGTCGTCCTCGACGCCCGGCCACCGGCCGCGGACGGGGGCTTCGACCGACGGGTTGGACACGAGAATCGCCATGCGGTTGCTCCGGGCGGGGGTGTTTAACGCTTCGTCGTCGGTCAGACTTGCCAGCTTCGGCCGGTCGCGGGGTGGG
>JANXTD010000859.1 GCA_025352585.1 Fimbriiglobus sp. | reverse complement strand
CGGTCCATCTGCGCGACGACCGGGGCGATGTCGCCCAGAATCGCCGCCAACTCGGGGCGGGTGATGTCGGCCCCGTCCACCTGGAAGCGCTCCTCGACGCGGGCCAAGTGCGGCGACGAGAAGGTGCCGACGCGGTAGCCGGCTTCCCGCAGCGCCCCGCCGACGAACGCACAGGTGCTGCCCTTGCCCTTGGTGCCGGTGACGTGGACGACGCGCAGCCGGCGGTCGGGGTCGCCGAGGAGCCGCAGGAGTGAGCGCATCCGTTCGAGCTTGAGGTCGGTCGCGGCGGCGGCCCGCACTTCGTAGTTGATGCGGCCGTACCAGAACGAAATGGCGTCGGCGTAGGTCATGCCGTTAGTTTAAAGCGGACGCGCCGCCCCGGACAAGGGCGACGGCGACTCCGGCGTCGGGGCCGGCTCCGGCGGCGTGGCCGGCTTGATCTGGGGCGGGACTTTCTTGCCGATGTCGCGCAGGCTGCGCGACGGGCCGTTGGGCGAACTGTTCCCCGGCGGGATCGGCCGGAGGTGGTGGTGCTTCTTGCTCACAGCTTCTGTCTCTCTCGTCGGAGTCGGGTATGGGGTGTCGGGTATCGGGTTTCGCAGAACCCACGACACGCACGCAGCTATTCTACGACACCCGACACCCGACACCCGACACCCGAGTGTCAGCGACTCACCACCGTCAAAGGCGCGGCGTCGTAGGG
This sequence comes from Fimbriiglobus sp., assembly GCA_025352585.1. Lineage (GTDB taxonomy): Bacteria > Planctomycetota > Planctomycetia > Gemmatales > Gemmataceae > Fimbriiglobus. Next base: position 4,322 of record JANXTD010000859.1, on the reverse strand, counting down.
CGACACGGTCACGGCGGACGTGAGGTCGGCGCGGCCGCTGCCGTTGCCCACATAGACGTGCCACTTGCCGGCCGGGAGTTGCGCCGTGAAGTTGCCGTACTCGTCGGCCGTCACGCGGACGGCGTCCTCGTAGTCGGCGTCGTTGAGGAACACGAGCTTCGCGCCGGCCTTCGGCGTCGCGCGGTCGGCCCCGACGACCTCGCCGCGGACGGCGCTACTCACGCCCGTGGTGCGGGCGTTGACGCTGCCGGTGAACGGCCGCGACGGCGGCAGCGGAGCCTGCGTCGAGGGGCGGTTGCGCATCACGCCCGTCTGCGGGGCGAGCCGGTCGTCCGGCTGGGCGGTCGGCGCGCGGCCGGGGATCACTTCGACTTGCGGGGCGCGGTTCGACGGCGTCGGCGGCAGCCCGCAGTTCTCGCAGTCCGACGAGTACGACCGCGTGGTCGGCCCGGTGATCGTCGTGACCGGCGTGCGCTCGGTGACCTTGCGGCGCACCTCGGTCGGCACCATCTTCATGCGCTCGACGTAGCGCGTCACGGTGTTGCACTCCTCCTTGCGGACGTAGCGCGTACACGGCACGTCGATCTCTTCGGTGCAGCCGGCGGCGTTCTTGTAGCTGCGGCGGGTGTAGGTGGTGACCGGGTCCCAGTAGTAGCTCTTGACCTGGACGTTGACCGGCTCCTGGACGCGGGTCGGCTTGTCGACGGTGATGACCTCGTCGTAGGTGTTCTCGACGTAACTGGTGCGCGACTGCGACGCGACGGGGGCGGGGGCGTAGTACGACGAGCGGGTCTCGCGCGGGCGGCAGTTGTGGCAGGCGACCTGGAAGACGTTGTCCCAGCCGGCCTGGGCGGGCACCTCGGCGAAGGTCACGAGGGCGGCGAGGGGGGCGGCGTAGCGTAGCAGCTTCATGGGGGGTCTCCGAGCGCAGGAAAGCGGGCAACCGGCGTACCGAGAACTTTAGGCTAACCCGCGCACCTGGGGGCGAGAACCGCGATTTTCCCCGGAATTTCCCGCACTGAACGCCCCCGCCGTCCCAGCCGGTAAAGTCGCGCCAAAGCGTCAACTTCGCCGGGCTTACCAGGCCGCTCCAAGTTCCGCGGCTGGGGCGCGTGTCGCGGTGCAGCGTGACATCTTGGCGAGCGGGGGACTATAGTCCTCCGAGCGCTTCCACCGTCGTCGATTGTCACCTGAATGCGGGGGGGCTACTCGGAGGGCTATCGCCCCCCGCTCGCCGGGAACACCGGACCGCGCACGGCGTGTTGCACCAGTTGTGCGGATTTTGTGCAAAGTCCGCCCGCCCTCGCGACCGATGAAATCGTTGAAACCTGCGCGACCGTCCGGCGGCGCGTGGACGGGGGAGATCACGGAAGACTTCGGCCGCCGCCCGGCCGCACTGGGGCGCACGTTCCTTGGGGGGAACCATGAAGCGGACATCTGCCACGATTCTACTGCTCGCCGGGCTGGGGGGCTGCACGACCCCCGACAAGGTCGCCACGACCGCCGCCGCCCCGATCACCGCCGCCGATAGCCCGCGGCCGTTCGGCCAGTCGGTCCGGGCGCAAGCCGGCGGCAACGTCAAAGGCATGAAGGCCGAGCCATCGGCCGTCAAGCAGGCCTCGGCCACCGACGCGCCGGGCACCATCGACAACATGGTCAAGCAGACCGCGGGCCTCGGCACCGTCCGCGTCAACGGCATGGGCGCGGCTTGCGCCGACGGCTCGTGCAACACCGGCGGCGGCGGCGGTTACGCCGGCGGCGGCAACGGCCTGCCGGCGTACGGGCCGACGACTAACGGCTTCCGCCAACTGATCGGCCACGGCGCGGGCATCCTGCCGGTGCCGGCGATGGGCGTCCCCGGCGCGGTCGCCTACCCGGCCGGCATGGGCGGCCCCGGCAGTGGCATGTACGCGGGGATGTACGCCCCCGGCCGCACGTCGATCCGCTTCGCCAACCCGGCCGGCATGAAGGTCACGTGGCAAGCGGCCGGCGGCAGCTTCCCCGAGTCCGGCCTCGAAGCCCCCAGCCGCTACAACTTCCCGCAACTGAGTGTCTACCGCCTGCGGCTCAGCGGCATCCCGAACCGCCCCGGCAAGAACTACTATCCGACGCTCGAGGTCTACGGCGCGACGCCCAAGACCATCACGTACCTGTCGCACAACACGGTCCCCGTCGCGTTCACCGACGAGGACTTCGAGCAGGTCAACGCCGGCAACCTCGTGATCAAGGTGATCTACCTGCCCGACGAGAAGTACCAGGACATCGCCGCGGTCGCCGGGGCCGAGGAACTGGTCAGCACGCGCCTCGAGCCGGGGGTCAATCCGGTCGAGGAGGCCAACCGCAAGGGGACGATCCTGGCGGTCGTGCGCATCGGCAACATCGACTTGCAGGACCCGAACATCCCGCCGATCGACGCGCCGGTCCCCGGCTCGATGCCGATGATGCAGGCCGCGCCGCCGATGAGTGCCCGGCCGACCTCGCCGCCGGCGATGGTGCCGTCGCCGATGGTGCCGACGCCCCCGGCCACGATGCCGGCGACGCTGCCGAGCGGCCTCAAACCGGCCTCCGCCGCGACGCCGGCCGTCGTGACGCCGAGTTTCAGCGTCAAGCCGGTCAGCCTGCCGAAGTAATTCCGCCCGCGGACCGGTCGGCGGGGGCGGCGCACGGACGCGCTGACTCCGCCGGCCGGCCTTTTTCGCCGCCCGGTCCAACTTTGGGGAGCGACCATGTCGCCGACACTCGCCTTGCTGCTGCTGGCCGCGGGGAACCCGCCGACGATCCCGGTGCCGGCCACGCCGCAGCACTGCGCGACCTGCGCCCCCGGAACGCCGGGCGCGCCGGGGATGCCGCGCGGGGCCTGCGTGCCGGTCGGCCCCGCCTCGCCGCTGCTGCCCGTGCGCGTGCTGGCCCCCGAGGGCGTGATCGTGGCGTTCACGCCGGAGTTCCCGGCGGCCCGCGGCTACCCCGCCCCCGCGACGGCCGGCTTCCGCCCCGGCTACCGCTACACGATCAAGCTCACCAACTTGCCCGGCCGCGACCCCGCCGTGGCGATCTACCCGACTTTTGAAGTGCTCGGCAGCCTCGTGCCGCGGGCCGGCATGAAGCCGCTCGACTACCCCGCGCCGCTGGCCGTCACCCGCGGCGACATCGTGAATGCCTTGGCCGGGGTGCTGGTCACGAAGGTGGTCTACCTCGAAGACCCGACGCGGGCCGTCCCCGTGGCGACGACGCCCGACGCGCCGCTCGAATTCACCGAAGGCAGTGAGCGCGAGGCCCTGGCGGCGGCCCGCGACAACGGCCGGCTGATGCTGGTCGTGCGCTTCGGCGACCGCCAGCCCGACGCCGACGAACTCGCCCGCGCCGCCGTGCCCAACACGGTGCTGCTGCCCGGCGAGGCGGCGTTGGCCGCGCCGAAGGTGCCGCCGATGCTCAACGCCTTCTGCGTGCCGCTGTTCGACCCCATCAGCGGCCCGAAGCTCACGCCGGAGGAGTGCATCACCGATGGCGGCGACAAGTTCCCGGCGCTGGGCATCGGCCCCAACCAGCTCCTCGGCGGCCTCAACCCGACCGACGTGGCGCTCGAGTTCAGCGCGGGCGGCAAGCGGCGCGTCGCCACGTCGAACGAGGTCTGCATTTGCGCCCCGCGCTACGTCTTGCGCAAGGTCGAGGTCGTGCCGGTCGGCGTGCAGCTCGCCGCGGGCGTGGCCGTCGCCGAGGCGGCCGGCGGCCTGGTCGTCGGCAGCCGCAACGTCGCCCCCGAGGCCTTCGCCAGCCGCGCCAAGCCGATCTCGGTGGACGGCCGCCTGCGCCCGGCGATCACCTACGTCAAGCAGGGCCTCGCCGTCGTCGAAAGCTTGCAGCGGGTCCAGGCGATCGTCACCATCCAGGGCTTGCAGGTGCTCACGAGTTCGGTCGAGCCGGACGAGGTCACCAACGCCCCGAACCGCATGGTCGTGGTCAAGTCGGTGTCGCCGGCGAGCGCGGTAAAGTCCGGCGACGTGGTGACGTTCACGATCCGCTACCGCAACGCGACCCCGTTTCCTGCGACCGACTTACTGTTGAGTGACAGCCTGAGTGGCCGCTTGGAGTACGTCCCCGGCACGGCCGAGACCGACCGCCCGGCGAACATCGCCGCGACGGACAACGAGGCCGGCTCGGCGACGTTACGCTTCGAGATCCCCGGCCCCGTCGGCCCCGGCCAGTCCGGCACAATCACGTTCAAGGCCAAGGTGCGTTAGTCACGAGTTAAGAAGTTTTGCCGCGGAGACGCGGAGGCGCGGAGAAGACCAAATCTTAAACTTGGATTTGGTCTTCTCCGCGCC
>JANXTD010000805.1 GCA_025352585.1 Fimbriiglobus sp. | reverse complement strand
CCCGGTCCGGGTTACGACTTCGCTTCGAGCATGTCCCAGCCCTTGCGGTACTCGGCCTTGATGAACTTCGCGGCCTCGGGGCAGCCCTTCGCTTCGAGGGTCTCGCCGTTGAAGTCGAAGCCCTTGCCGGCGCGGATCGCCACGTTGCCCAGCAGGAAGGCCGCGGTCAGGTAGCCGGCGTAGTCGAAGTTCGACAGCGCCTTCTTGGGGTCGCCGGCCTTGATCGCCTCGAACCACTCCTTCTTGTGGCCGGGGTCGCCGCCGCCGTTGACGGCGAGCTTCTCGGGCTTGCCGGTCTGCATGCCGTCGAGGAGGCCGTCCGGGGTGATGCGGAAGGCCGCGCCGTAGTCGTTGGGGCTGTACAGGATGCCCTTGTCGCCCACCAGGATCGAGCCGCTATCGACGAGCTTCTCGGGCTTGCCGTCCTTGCCCGTCTTGGTGAGCACCTTGGCGAGCAGTTCCGCCGGGGGGACGAGCTTCTGGCCGTCCTTCTTGCCCTCGTACCAGTTGAGCGTCACCGGCGGCAGGTCGCCGCGGGCCGGGAAGTTCAGCACGACGTTGGCCGCGCTCGGGCAGGTCCAGTCGTTGACGCCCTCGGCGCTGGCCTTGACCGACGACGGGTGGCCGAGCTTGAGCGCCATGAAGGCCATGTTGGCGGTGTGGCAGGCCATGTCGCCGATCGCGCCGGTACCGTAGGCCCAGAAGCCGCGCCAGGCGAAGGGGTGGTAGCCCTTGTTGTAAGCGCACTCAGGGGCCGGCCCGAGGAACTCGTCCCAGTGGACGGTCTTCGGGACTTCCATCTTCGCCAGCGGGGCGACGACCATCGGGGCCTGCGGCCAGATCGGCCGGTTGGTCCAGACGTGGACCTCCTTGACGTTGCCGATCACGCCGGCCTGGATCAGCTCGACCGCCCGGCGCAGGCCGTTCTCGGCCGTGCCTTGGTTGCCCATCTGCGTGCAGACCTTGTGCTCGGCGGCGAGCTTGCGCAGCAGGTGCGCCTCGAACACCGTCCGGGTCAGCGGCTTCTGGACGTAGACGTGCTTGCCGGCGCGGATCGCCATCGCGGCCGGCAGGGCGTGCGTGTGGTCCGGCGTCGAGATGGTGTAGGCATCGACCTCCTTGCCGATCTTGTCCATCATGACGCGGAAGTCGGTAAACGTCTTGGCCTTGGGGAACTTCTCGGCCGCGCCGCCGAGGTGGCCCTTCGACTCGTCGATGTCGCAGAGGCCGACGACCTCCATGAACTGCCCGGCGTGCTCGATGTCCGAGCGCCCCTTGCCCCCCACCCCGATGCCGGCGACGCGGACGCGGTCGTTGGCCCCGAGGGCGCGGGCGACGCTAAGCGCCGGGCCGGTGAAGAGGTAGCCGAGGCCGGCGGCGGTGCCGGCCTGGAGAATTTGACGACGATTCACGCGCGAACTCATGGGACTCGACTCCAAGGGAAAGTGCCAACCGGGTGGGACGCGGCCTTGAGGAGCCGCGTGGGGAAGAGTGTAACAGAACCATCGACCGGAGTGCAGAGTGCAAAGTGCAAAGTGCAAAGTGCAGAATCGGCAGACCAAGACCCGGAAGTGCCTCGTCTGCGGTTTTCACTCTGCACTCTGCACTTTGCCCTCTGCACTCTACTTCTTGGCCGTGTAGCCCAACACCACGACCGTCGGCGCGTCGGGCTTCGCGTCCAGCGGCACCAGCAGTTCGTTCGTCTCCGGCGTCTTTTTGACGCCGGCCACGCCGTCGAGGAACTCGTCCACTGGCAGCAGGTCGTCGTAGCCGGGCAGGCCGTAGTGCATCGGCAACACATACAGCCGCGGCTTCAGCTTCGCCACAGTCAGCTTCGCCGTCTCGCCGTTGAGCGTGTAGACGCCGCCGACGGGGACCATCAGCACGTCGATGGGGCCGATCGCCTTGGCCTGCGCGTCGGTCGGGACGTGGCCGAGGTCGCCGAGGTGGCAGAAGGTCAGGCCGTCGGTCTCGACGACGAACGCGGCGTTCTTGCCGCGCACGAAGCCCTCCTCGCCGTCGTGGAAGAGGCCCACCGAGCGGACGCGGATGGTGCCGACTTTCTCGTCGATCGGGTTCCAGTCGAGCCGCTTGTTGATCACCTTCAAGCCGTGGAACTCGCGGGCCGCCTTGCGGTCCTTGATCATCTGCAACTGCGTGTGGTCCGAGTGCTCGTGGCTCAGCAGCAGGATGTCGGCGGCGAGTTGCGGCGGGTTCAGCGCGGGGATGGCGTGCGGATCCCAGACGACCGACTTGCCG
>JANXTD010000803.1 GCA_025352585.1 Fimbriiglobus sp. | reverse complement strand
GATGAACTCCGCCTTGTCGTCCAGCGACCAGCCGAGCCGGCCGAGGTAGTTGACGACGCCCTCCGGCAGGTAGCCCAACTGCTGGTAGTAGGCGACCGTGGCCGGGTTCAGGTTCTCCATCGCCTTGATCTCGTCGTCCGGCATGTCGGCCGGAACCGCGTGGATCGCCTTCAACTTGGCGATCACCTCGGGCGTCATGAACTGGCCCATCTTCCGCTTCGAGAGCTTCTCCTTCGACTTCGGCGCGTTGACCACGGGGACGTGGGCAAACACCGGCGGCGTCGCGCCCAGCGCCTCGAAGAACAGCACCTGCCCCGGCGTGTTCGAGAAGTGCTCGGCCGCCCGGACGACGTGCGTCATCTTCATGGCGATTTCGTCCACGACCGTGGCGAAGTTGTACAGCGGCCGGCACACCCCATCCGCGGGGTCGGGGCCGCGCAAGATGACCGGGTCGCCGATGCCGTCGGTGTCGAACTCCACGACGCCGGGGGCGTTGTCCTTACCGCGCGAGCGGATCAGGTCGGTGACAGTCACCTTGCGGCCGGTCGGCACCTTGAAGCGCACGGGGCCGGGGCTTTCGCGGTAGATCCGCAGATTGTCGGCGGGGTCGCTGTTGCGCAGCAGCCCGCGGAACTGGTACGGCCGCTGACCCTTGGCCGCCGCGTCCATTTCCTTCTCGAGCTGCCCGGCCGACGCGCCGCGGTTGGCGTTGGTGAACGCGACGAGGTGCTTGTCGATGCGGTCCTGCGTCTGCTCGTCTTTGGTCATGTAGTCGGGGTAGGCGTGGCCCGACTCGATGAGTTTCACGGCCGCGGCGACGTAAGTCTCGTTGCGGCGGCTCTGGAAGTACGGGGCGTAGGGGCCGAAACTCTCCGCGCCGTCGTCGGTCGGGCCTTCGTCCCAGTCGAGGCCCAGCCAGCGAAAGCCTTCGAGGATCGGCACGACCGCCTCGGGGCGGTTGCGGCCCAGGTCGGTGTCGTCGATGCGAAGCACGAACTGTCCGCCGTGCCGCCGGGCGTGCAGCCAGTTGAACAGCGCCGTGCGGACGCCGCCGATGTGCAGGTAGCCGGTCGGGCTGGGGGCGAAGCGGGTGCGAACGGTCATCGGGGAGTCCTTCACGCGGCGAGTCGGCGTCCGGCGGGGTCATTATGCGAAGGGACCACGCCACGGTCAGGCCGGTTCGGGTTCGATCGCCTCCGGTGCCGCCGGCTGCACCCCCCCGGCGTCGCGCACGCGGAACTCCTCGTACTTCTTGTGCAGCGTGTTGCGGTTGATGCCGAGTCGCAGCGCCGCCTTGACCTGCACCCCCTCGCACTGCTTCAAGACCTGCTCGATCAGCTCGCGCTCGACCCCGCCGACGATCGAGTCGTACAGCTTGTGGTCCCCCGGCAACGCCGCGCTGACGCCGGTGCGGACCAGCAGCCGCATCAACGCCGGCAGGTCGAGCGGCGCGGCCGGCGTACTGCCGCGGACGTTTCGGCCCGTCACCCGCGTCCGGTCCAGTCTGAGAACGTCGGCCGACAGTTTGTCGCCGTCGGAGAGGACCACGAGTCGCTCGATGGAGTTCTCCAACTCGCGGACGTTGCCCGGCCAGTCGTGGGCGGTGAGCGCGTTCATGACCTCGCCGTTGAGTTCGGGCACCGGGTGCAGCTTGTTGGCGTCGGCGTACTTCTTGAGGAAGAACCGCGCCAGCGCCGGGATGTCCTCGCGCCGCTCCCGCAGCGGCGGCAGCGTGATCGGCACGACGTTGAGCCGGTAGTAGAGGTCCTCGCGGAACTCGCCCGCATCGACGAGGTCTTCGAGCGACGCATTCGTCGCGGCAATCACCCGCACATCGACGCGCTTGGTGGTACTCTCGCCGACGCGCTCGAACTCGCGCTCTTGGAGCACGCGCAGGAGTTTCACCTGCAACTTGGGCGACATCGAGTTGATTTCGTCGAGGAAGATCGTGCCGCCGTGGGCCGCCTCGAAGCGGCCGGGCTTGTTGTCGATCGCCCCGGTAAACGCCCCCTTGACGTGCCCGAACAGTTCGCTCTCGAGCAAGTTTTCGTGCAGCGCACCGCAGTTGACGCGGATGTACGGACCGTCGGAACGCCGGCTGCGCTTGTGGATCGCCTTGGCGATGACTTCCTTGCCGGTGCCGGTTTCGCCAATGAGCAGGACGTTGGCGGTGCGAGGCGAGGCGAGGTAAACCATGCGGTAGACGGATTGCATACTCGGGGCGGAGCCGATGATTTCGGGCAGCGGCGGCTCGTAATGCTCGATTTTAGGCATCGCGCCGCGAACCTCGGGAGGGAAGACTGGCGGGAGACGTTGGCTGCAAGACAATTTAGGGGGCGGTGCATGGAATTACTACGCGAAATGCCGGGAACGTAGGCGTCAAGGTCGAATCGGGGTCACCCGACGCCCAACAGCCGCTTCAACGCGGTCATGCCCAGCTCGACGACTTGCGTCGGCTTCATGTCCCACAGCGTTGGGTTCATCAACTCCAGCGACACCGCCTTGGCGTAGCCGATCGCGCGGAGGCGCTCGACGATCGGGGTCAGGTCGAAGTCGCCTTCGCCAGGGAAGACGCGGTCGGCGTCGGACATCAACTCCCGTGGTACGCCGGGCACGTCGCAAATTTGGACGTGGGCGAGGTTCTTTGCGGTGAGTCGCTTCAAGTCCTCGGGCTTGCTCGGCCCCTTGTAGTAGTGGAAGGCGTCGAGGCAGACCCCGACGTTCGGCTCGCCGCACTGCTCGACGAGGGTGATGGCCGTGTCGAGGCACGAGCAGAAGGTGTTGCCGCCCTGGAACTCCAGCGCGAGCGTCACGCCGTAGCCGGCCGCCCACTGCGCCGCCTGGGCCAGCGACACGACGGAGCGTTGCAGCGAGGTTTCGTCGAGCCGCTGGTGGAAGTCGGCGACGATGACGAGCGTCGGGATCCCGAAGGCCTCGCACAGGGCCAGCCGCTTCTGGTAGTGGGCGAAGTGGGCCGCCCGCGCGTCGCCTTGTGAGAGCAGCAACCCGCCCTGGAAGGCCGCGGCAACCAACGCCACTCCGCGGTTCTGGACGAGGCAGTTGGTCTCCTCGGGCGAGTGGGTTTCGAGGTGCTTTTCGAGCTTCGTCAGCCAGACTTCGGCGGCCGTACAGCCGCCGTCGGCCGCGGCGGCGATGTCGTCGGCGAACGGCGTCGAGAGGGTCACCGCCTGGCTGAGGCACGGCGTCATGGGCGTCCTACTTCGCGGCCTTCTTGGCCGGCGTCTTGACCGGGGTCGTCGCGGGGGTCGGTGTCGTCGGCGGCGACTTGGCGACGGCGAACGGGTCGAACAGGTAGACGACCCAGAGTAAGGCCGCCAACAATTGCAAGCCCACCGCCACCGCGACCCAGAGCCAAATCTGGCTGTGCTGCACCTCGGCGCGGGGCTTCAGCGGCTCGTCGGCGACCAAAGCCTCGGGGTTCTCCTCCGCTGGCCGCGCGAACGCCGGGGCCGCGTAGACCCCCTCCGTACTCTCGCCGGGGGCGTACTCGCGCGGCACGAAACCCTCCTCCGGCGTCACCGGCGGGTCGCCTTCGAGAACCTCCAGCGCCTCGACGCGGCCCAGCGGGTGCTCGAAGCCGTGGGCTTCGGTCAGCGTCACCGCGGGGAGTAAATCGATGGGCGTGTGCAACGTCACGTTGCTGGCGAGGGCGTCGTCGATCAGGTCGGCCAGGGCGTTCGCGGCCGGCTTGTCGAGCGGCACCGCGACCGGCACCGGCTCCCCACCCAAGCTGGCGACCACGCCCGGCAGCGACGGCCGGCGTGCCGGATCGCCCTCGAGCATCGCGTGCGTCGCCTCGGCCAACGCCGGCGGCACGTCGGGGCGCAAACCGGCGATGGACTTGACGCCCCCGTCGGCGTCGGCGACCGGCACGCGGCCACTGAGCAGGTAGTAGAGCGTCGCGCCGAGGCCGTAGACGTCGGCCGCACTCGTCAACATACCGCCGGCCGCGCGCTCGGGCGCGGTGAAGGCGGACTCGGGGGCCGGGTCGAGCCGCAGGCCGAGGCCGGCGAGCTTGACCGTGGCGTCGGCGGTCGGCCGCAGGCGCGGGGTGCCATCGGCGCGTGGGGTCGGCATCGGCGTCAGCGGGCCGACGAAGAGCGTGCCCGGCTGCACGTCGCCGTGGGCGAGGCCGTGCCCCGCCGCGACTTGCAGGGCCGCGGCGACCCCGCGCAAGTAGTCGCACGCCAGGTTCGCCGGCATCGGGCCGATGTCGCCGACGAGCGTGAGCAGGTCTTCGCCGTCGAACGGCTCCGACGCGACGAACACGCCGCCGTCCGCCGCAACCCCCGCGTCGAGCAGGGTGGCCAAATGCCGGTGGCGAATGACGCTGGCGTCTTGGGCGCGGCGCACGTAGTCGTTGCGGACGGACTCCGAGGCGAACTGATCCGGCGGCAGGCGGCGCAGCGTAACCGGCGAGCCGAGCGACGGGTGCCGGGCCTCGAAGTCGTCGCCGCGCCGGCCGGTCACGGGGAAGCCGTTAACGATGAGTTCGTCGCCGCGCCCGGCCGCCAACTCGTGGGCCTGGTACGGCGTCAGGTCGCCCGCCGCGAGCAGCCGGTCGGTGAGTTCGCGCAGCGCGTCGTCCGCGAGTTCGCCGGGCCGCGCGAGGGCCAGCAACTCGGCCGCGGGGAGGAGTCGTTGGGCGCGGGCCAGGGCGAGGAACGCCGTCGCGGGGTCGGCGGGCATGGTGCGGCGTCTCGGGTTAAGGCTTCACGGGTACGGCAATGGTAGCGACGGCCACCCCGCGGGGCGAGTCACCAGTCGATGCCGACGGCCTTGGCGATCTTGACGACCCGCTCGCGGGCCAGCGTGGCGGCGCGGTCGGGGTCTTCGTGGCAGGTGTACAACTCGACCGTCACCCAGCCGGCGTAGCCGACCTCCTTGAGCGCGGTCAGCGTGCCGTGGAAGTCGATGACGCCCTCGCCGGGGATCAGGTGGTGATGCACCCGCGTGGCGGCGATGTCTTCGAGGTGGACGTGCCGGATCAGCGGGGCGAGCTTGCGGACCGTCGCCGCCGGGTCGTCCTTGACGCAGTAGAAGTGGCCGATGTCGAAGTTCAGCCCCAGGTACGGCGAGTCGAAGTGTTGGGCGAATTCGAGGTACTGGTCGGCCGTCTCGATGAGCAAGTCCGGCTCCGGCTCGATGAGCAGCGGCACGCCGACCTTCTCGGCGTGGGCGACGACCGGCTTGAGCATCTCGACGAAGAGTTTCAGGCACTCCCCCCACGGCCGGCCTTCGGTGGGGCCGCCCGGTTCGGTGGTGATGCACGGCGCGCCCAACTCGGCGGCGAGGCTCAGCGCCCGCGTCGTGTGGTCGATGCGCACCTGCCGGTAGTTGGCGTCCGGCTCGATCCACGACGGGTGCCAATACTTTTGCCGGCGGTCGTTGACCGCGTGCATCATGAAGGCGTTAATGTTCGAGATAGCCAGCTTGTTCGAGGCCAAGGATTCGCGGATGGCGGCCTTGTGCGACGGTAGCAGGTACGCCGGCCAGGCGTGCGGCACGTCGGCCATGATCTCCACGCCGGCGTAGCCGATCGCGGCGAGGCGCTCGCACGTCTCCGCGAAGGAGTAGTTCAGGTAGGCGTTCGTCGAGAAGGCGAGTTTCATGGGCGGGGGGTTCGAGGGGGTCAGCGGGAGAGGTAGTGGGTGAGCGAGTCGAACTGCGTGCCGAAGTCTTGCTCCGTGACGCCGCCCATCGGCGACTTGAAGAACGCCGCGCAGGCCGTCAGGCTGCCCGACTCGCCGCGGCGCTGGGCGAGCAAGAGGATGCGGGCCACGTCGAGCAAGAGCGGCGCGGCGAGCATCGAGTCGCAGCCCTGCCACGTGAATTGCAGGGTCATCTTCACACCCAGGAAGCCCTCGTAGTGGATGTGGTCCCAGGCGGTCTTCCAGTCGTCGAGGCTCTCGATGTACTCGATGCTGACGTGCGACTGCGGCTTGTAGCCGAGGATGTCGCCGAGCAGCGCGTCCTTGCTCTTGAGCTTCGTCGCCTTGTTGGCGGGGTCGCTCAAGATCAGGCCGTCGCGGTTGCCGAGGATGTTGTGGCCGACCCAACTCAGCACCTTCAAGTTGCGCTTGCGGAACATCGGCGCGAGGACCGCTTTCATCAGCGTCTCGCCGGTCTTGAAGTCCTGCCCGGCCATCGGCACCTGGCGCAGCCGCGCCAACTCCTCAATGGCCGGCACACTCGCGCCGAGCGAAGGCGTGCCGTTCAGGTACGCGTACCCGGCGTCGATCGCGGCGTAGGCGTACAGGCTACTCATCGGCAGCGACACGGCGTCCGGCGTGTCGAGCGCGGCGTCCAGCGTGGCGAGGCGCTGCACCTCCGGGCCGACGGCGAAAATGGGCTCCGTCGAGGCGACGTTGACGACGACGACTTGCGTCAACTCGAACTTCGCCGCGAATGCCCGCAGGTCGCTTTGAATCTGGCGAATCGCCTCGCGCGGCGTCGCGGCGAGCAGCAGCCCCGGCCGGTCGGCGAGGGTGTTGAGGATCGCGTTGGGCCGGTACAGCACCCCCGGCCGGACGTTGAGCGACCACTCGCCGAGTTGCGGCAGGCAGGTTGAAAGCAGCGGGTCGGCGAAGACGTTCGATCGCGAGTGGAGTTCGCCGACGGTGCGGCCGAACGAGGTCTGGCGGATGTCGTGGCCGCCGACGACGAACTGCGTGGCGTCGTCGAAGGGCAGGGCGGCGAACTCGGGCAGGGCGGTCGCCAGGCCGGTCGGCGGAGTGAGGCCGCGGGCCAGGGCGGCGAGGCCGAGGGCCGTCGTGCTGCCGACGCCGCCGAACGCTCCGACCATCCAGATGCCGACCCGTCGCTCGCTCATGGTGCCCACGCTGGTCAAGTTGTCTCGGGCAGGACTGCGCATCTTATCGGCCGGCCGCCCGGTGTCATCGCCCGGCGAGAATCTCGCGCACGACCACTTCCGGCACGCCCTCGACGACTTCAACGTCGCCTAACCGCGTCGGCAGCACGAAGCGCAACTCGCCGCCGACCGACTTCTTGTCGCGGCGCATCACGTCGAGTTGCGCGTCGATGCCCCACGCCGGCAGGGCTTCCGTCGGCAAGCCGAAGGCGGTGAGCAGCGCGAGTTGCCGGGCGGTGACGCTCACCGGGATTCGGCCCAGGCGCTCGGCCAGCCGGCTGGCGGCGACCATGCCGGCGCTGACCGCCTCGCCGTGCAGCCAGGTGCCGTAGCCGGCGACGGTCTCGTAGGCGTGGGCGAAGGTGTGGCCGTAGTTCAGCTTCGCCCGCAGCCCGGTTTCTTCGCGCTCATCGAGTTCGACGACATCGGCCTTGAGCCGGCAACAGCGTGTGACGACGTGGGCGACCGCCGCCGGGTCGCGGGCCAGGATCGCCGCGGCGTTCGTTTCGAGGAAGGCGAAGAACTCGGGGTCAAGGATCACGCCGTACTTGACGACCTCGGCCAGGCCGCTGGCGTACTCGCGCCGCGGCAGCGTGTCGAGGAACGTCGGGTCGATCCAGACGCCGGCCGGCTGGTGGAACGCGCCGATGAGGTTTTTGCCGGCCGGGTGGTTGACGCCGACCTTGCCGCCGACGCTCGAATCGACCATCGCCAGCAGCGTCGTCGGCACCATGACCAGTGGCAGCCCGCGGTTGTAGGTCGCCGCCGCGAAGCCGGCGAGGTCGCCCGTGACGCCGCCGCCGACGGCGACGACCGGCGTCGCGCGGTCGGCCGGCAGGGCGGCGAGCGCGTCGTAGAGTTTCGCCGTCAACGCCAGTGACTTCGACGTTTCGCCGCTCGGGATGGCGAACGCGCCGACGCGCCACCCGGCCGCTTCGAGGGCCGCGACGATGGCGGTCGCCTGAACCGTCACGGCGACATCGTGGGCGACGAAGAGTTGCTTCGCGCGGGGGCAGACTTCGCGCACGAACGCGGGCAGGCCGGCGCGGTCGCCGACGGCGATGTCGTAATTGCGGGGACCGAGGTTAACGCGCACACGTTCCATGATTGCATTGGACGGGCCGGGTAACGCTTCGCCCAGGGCAAAGCCTCGATTACACTGCGGGCCTCATGCCGACGCCACCGCACGACCCCGACGACGACGCAGTCCGCCGCCCGCGCGTCGCCGGCTGGCGCGAGTTCGCCGCCGCGCCGCTGACCCTCCCCGCCGCCGCCGCGACCGCCGGGCTGGCCATCGATCGCTACCTCGGTGTTAGCGTCGGTGCGGCCCTCGCACTGGCGGCGCTATCGCTGGTCGCGCGGGCGTTCGCCGTCAAGCCGCTGGGCGTGGCGGTCACGATGGCGCTGCTCTTCGGCGGCCTGGCGGCGGCGTACCACCACCAGCACCGCCACGACTTCCCGGCCGACGACCTCGGCGCGAGCCTGACGCCGGCGGCGCAGCTGTTGCGTGTGCGCGGCACGCTGGCCGACGACCCGGTGAGCCGCTTCCGCCCGGCCGCCGACCCGTTGGCCCACGCCACGCACACCGACAGCGACACCGTGCCGCTCGACGTGACGGCGGTGCAAACCCCCGACGGCTGGCGTCCGGCGTCAGGCACGTTGCGGCTGACCGTGTCGCGTGACGAGCCGGCCGACGCCCCGCCGCTGCACGGCCTGCAACTCGGCGACGAGGTCGAAGCCCTCGGCCTGGCGCACGCGCCGGGGCCGCCGCGCAACCCCGGCGAGGGCGACTACCGCGACTACCTGCTCGACCAACGCATCCGCGGCGAGATGCACCTGCGCGAGTCGCACGGCGTCACCAAACTCGGCGACGGCCCGACCGGCCCGGCGGGCTGGCTCAACGCCGTGCGCCGCGCCGCCCTCGCGGCGATCCGCGCCCACGTCCCGGCGCGGCAATACGGCACCGCGGCGGCGCTGCTGCTGGGCGACGGCTCCGCGCTCGACCGGGCCGACTGGGACGTCTACATCCGCACCGGCGTCGTCCACGCGCTGGCGATTTCGGGCCAGCACCTCGCCGTCCTCGCCGGCTTCCTCTGGTTCGGCCTGCGGCTCCTCGGCGTGCGGCGGGCCAACAGCGCCTGGGTCGTCCTGGCTGTTGTCGTCGGCTACACGCTGTTGACGGGGCTGCGTCCGTCCGGCGTGCGGGCCTGTGTCATGGTCGCGGCGGCCTGCGGCGGCTTCGTCGCCCGCCGGCCGACCGACGCCGCCAACTCGCTGATGCTCGGCTGGCTCGCGGTCGTCGCGCTGAACCCGACTGACCCGTTCACGCTCGGTTGCAAGCTGTCGTTCCTCGCCGTCTTCGTGCTCGTCTGGGGCCTCGGCCCGCTACTGAAACCGCCGCCGCTGACGCCGCTCGAACAGCTCATCGACGAGTCGCGCCCTGCCGCCGTGCGCCACGCCCGCCACGGCTTGCGGCTGTTGCGCGACGCCTACGCCGTGACGCTGGGCATCCTCGCCGTCACCGGGCCGATGCTGCTCGCGGAGCAGAACACGCTGTCGCCCGTCGGCCTGCTCATCGGCCCGCCGGTCGTCGCGCTCACCACGGTCGGCCTGCTCTGCGGATTAGTCATGCTGATCGCGTCGCCGCTGGGCTTCGTCGCCGACCTCGCCGGCTGGCCCGTCGGTGTCGCGCTGCACGGCTGCGAGTGGCTCGTCAAGCTCGCCGACCGCGT
>JANXTD010000752.1 GCA_025352585.1 Fimbriiglobus sp. | reverse complement strand
GGCCGACGGCTCGGCCTTCTGGGTCGAGTACACCCTGCGGCCGGTGGCCCTGCGCGACCGCACCGTGTTCGCCGGGGTGTTCCGCGACGTGACGCAGAAAAAGGCGGCCGAGGAGGAGATCCGCCGGATGAACGGCGACCTCGAGGGCCGCGTGCGGGTGCGCACGGCCGAACTCGCGGAGGCGAACACCAAGCTCGAGGTCGCCTTCCGCCAGGCCGAGGCCGCCAGCCGCGCCAAGGACGCCTTCGTCGCCAACATGAGCCACGAGCTGCGCCAGCCGCTGCACATCATCATCGGCTTCACCGAGGCGATGAAGGACGAGGCCGGCGACCTGGCGGACGCCGGGGGCGGCGACGCGCGGGACTCGCTCATCCCCGACCTGAACAAGATTCTCAGCGCGGCCAAGCACCTTCTCGACCTGATCAACGACATCCTCGACCTCGCCAAGATCGCCGCCGGCCGCATGGAGTTGGTCATCGCCAACTTCGACCTGCCGCGCATGGTCGCCGACGTGCAGTCGCTCGTCGGGCCGCTGGCCGAGAAGAACCGCAACCGCTTCGTCGTGGACGCCCCCGCCACCCTCGGCACGATGGCCTCCGACGAGCGGCGCGTGCGGCAGGTGCTCATCAACTTGTTGAGCAACGCCTTCAAGTTCACGGTCGACGGCACGGTGACACTCCAGGTGCGGCGGATCACCTCGGCCGGCCGCGAGATCGTCGAGTTCAGCGTCGCCGACACCGGCAAGGGCATGACGCCGGACCAGGTTGCCCGGCTGTTCCAGCGCTTCTACCAGGCCGACGCCACGACGACGCGCGAGCAGGGCGGCACGGGGCTGGGGCTGGCGATCACGCAGAGCTTCAACGAACTCCTCGGCGGCGAGCCGGTGCTGGTGTCGAGCGTGCAGGGGTCGGGGTCGCACTTCGTCGTCCGGCTGCCGGCGGCGGCGCGGCAGCCCGGCGAGCGGCGGCTGCCGGCGCGGGCCACCCCGGCGGAGTTGACGGCGACGACCGCCCTGCCCGAAGCCCCCGAGGGCGCGGCCGGGGCGACGATCCTCGTCATCGACGACGACCCGATGGTGCCCGAGCTGATGGCCCGGTTCCTGGGCAAGGACGGCTTCCACGTCATCGGCTGCGCCGACGGCGAGGAAGGCTTGCGCCTGGCCCGCGAGCGCCGCCCGGCCGCGATCACGCTCGACGTGATGATGCCCGGCTCCGACGGCTGGGACGTGCTGGCCAAGCTGAAGGCCGACCCGGCGACGTGCGACATCCCCGTGGTGATGCTCACCATCGTGGACGACCGCGGCCGCGGCTTCGCCCTGGGGGCCGCCGACTATTTGACGAAGCCGATCGACTGGCCGCGGCTCAACGGCCTGCTGAAGCGCTACCAGGGGGCGGGGCACGACGCGCCGATCCTGGTCATCGACGACGACCCCGAGTGCCGCGAGATGGTCCGCCGGTTCCTCGAACGTGACGGCCGCGAGGTCGTCGAGGCCCCCGACGGCGAGGCCGGCCTGCGCATGATCGCGGTCCGCTACCCGTCGCTGATCCTGCTCGACCTGATGATGCCGGTGCTCGACGGCTTCGGCTTCCTGGCCGAGTTGCCGAAGCGCTTTCCGGGGGCGCGGGTGCCGGTGGTCGTGCTCACGGCCAAGGACCTCACGCCCGACGACCACGCGCGGCTCAACGGCCGGGTGGCGCGGATCCTCGAGAAGGGCGACCTGACGCAGTTCGAGCCGATCGCGGAACTCGTCCGCACACTGACACCCAAGGCATCCGCCGGGACGGGGGCATAGCGTGGCGACGATCCTGATCGTGGACGACGAGCCGGAGAACATCGAACTCCTCGACCGCCGGCTGTCGCGGCGGGGGTTCACGGTGGTCGGCGCGACCTCCGCCGAGGAGGGGCTGAAGGTCGCGCTCTCGGAGCGGCCGGCGCTCATCCTCATGGACATCAAGATGCCGAACCTCGACGGATTCGACGCCATGCGGATGCTGCAAGCCGACCCCCTGACCGCCGGCATCCCCGTCATCGCGCTGACGGCGCACGCGATGCAGGAGGACCGCGACCGGG
>JANXTD010000728.1 GCA_025352585.1 Fimbriiglobus sp. | reverse complement strand
CTGCAACACGGCGTCGCCCTTGGCCTTCTCGAAGTTCTTCAACTGCAAGTCGGCCGTCTTGCGGCGGTTCTTGGGGTCGTCGTCGAGCTTGTCGCCGGGCCTGTCGGGCCGGGCACCGGGGCCACGCTGGTCGCCCTTGGTGTTGTCGCCCGGCTTCGACTTCGCTTGCTTCTCGAGGCGCTTCTTAGCGGCGTCCGCCTTGGCCGGGTCGCCGGACTGCGCGTCCTTCAAGTCCTGTTGAATCTGCTCGCGTTGCTCCTTGCCGACGGCCTCATCGACTTTCTTCTCGGCCGCCTCGCGCGTGGCGTCGTCCTTCGAGGTCAAGTCGTCCTGGAGCTTCTGGGCCTCCTTCACTTGCTCCGGCGTCGGCTGCTTGGCTTCCGGCGACTTGTCGTTGGCCTGACCGCCGGTCTGTTCCTTGCCAGCGGTCTTGTCTTTGCCTTCACCCTTGTCCTTGCCGCCGGCCGCGTCCTTCTGGGCCTTCTCGGCCTGCTTGGCCATCTCTTCGATCTCCTTGCGGGCCTCCTCCTGCTTGGCCTTGTCGTCGCCCTTCAGGTCGCGTTCGAGTTGGTCGGCCTTCGCCTCGGCCGCCTGGCGGTTCTCCTTGCCCATCGCCTGGTCGAGCTTGTCGCGGGCCGCCTGCTGCTTGGCCGGGTCGCCCGACTTCAAGTCCTTGATCGCCTGCTCCAACTCCTTGGCGTCCGGCTTCTTCTCGCCCGCGCCACCGCCGCCGGACTTCGGCTTCTCGGTCGGCTTCTCCCCACCCTTGGGCTGCTCCCCCGCCCCCGTCGGTTTGCCGGAGGCGTCCGTTTTCGGCTCTGGCTTGCCCGCCGGCTTCGCCTGGCCCGCGCCGCCATCGGTCGGCGTCTCGCCCGACTTCGACGGCCGCTCGTCCTGGCCCTTGGTTGCGTCGGAAGGCGTCGGCTTCGACGTGCCGGCCTTCGGCGGCGTCTGCGGCTTACCCGCGCCCGACTTCGGCTGGTCGTCGTCAGGCTTCGCCGACTCGCCTTGCTTCTCTTCGGGCTGGCCCGACTTCGCCCCCGGTTGGGGCTTCGGCTCGCCCTTGGGAGCGCCAGCCCTCGGGTCGCCCGGCTTGCCGGTGCCGGCCTGCGGCTCCGCCATCGGCTTGGTGTCGTTACCCTGCACGCCGTCTTGGGGCTTCGGGTTCGCCTCGGTCGGCGTCGGCTTCTCGGTCCCCGCCTTCGGCTCACCGCCCTGACCGGGCTTGGGCTGCGGCTTCTCGCCGCCGTCGCCCGAATTCGCCCCAGTCTCCGGCTTCGGCTTCTCGCCCCCGGCTTGCGGCTTGCCCGCGGCGGGCTTGTCCTCCGGCTTCGGCTGCCCCTCACTACCCGGTTGCGGCTTCGGCTCGCCAGCCTGTTCCGGCGGCTTCTGCGCGTCGCCACCCTGCGGCTTCGGCTTGCCCGGCTCGCCCGCGTCGTCCGGCGGCTTCTCGGCACCCTGCGGGTTCGTCTCTGCCGGCCGCGTCTCGCTCGGCTGCCGCTCCTTGGCGTTCAACTCCTCCTGAACCTTATCCGCTTGGTTTTGCAGCGCCTGGTCCCCCGGCTGCTTCTCGGCCGACTCCTTCGGCTTCTTCGACTCGTCTTGCAGCAGGTTACCCTTCGACGCCGTGCCCTTCTCGCCTGATTTCTCGGGAGCCTCGGGCGGCTTCGTCATCGGCGGCTGCTCGGGCTGTTTCTGAGAGTCGTTGCTGCCCTTCGACGGCTGACCCTCGGCCGACTTCGAGTCGGTGCCCTTCTCAGGTTGACCCTTCTGGGGCGGGTTGTCTTTCGGTTCGGGCTTGCCGTCTTGAGGTTGCGGCTGACCGCCTTGAGGGTCGCCATCCTGCGGGGGCTTCTTCTCGACGTTGTCCGGCCGGGGCTGCGGCGGCTGGCGCTTCTCGTTGTTCTGCTGCTGGTCCTGCTGCTTCTCGTGATCCTGCTCCTGCTTGCCGCGCTCCGCCTTGTTTTGCTCCTGCTTCGGCTGCTCGGCCGGCGGGGCGGGTGGGGCGATCGTGACCCGCTGCACCTTCGACTTGCCGACGTTGGCGACCGGCACCGAGTTGTCGGCCGCCTCAAGCCAGTATTCGACGACTCTACCCGGTTCGAGCTTCACCGCGTCGCCGGCCTTGGTCTTCAGCGTCGAGAGCTTGACCGAGTCCTTGTAGTCGAGCACCGTCGGGTCGCTCTGGTCGCTGGCCCTGCGGAAGCTCTTGCCGCCGCGGTATTTTTTGCCCTCGATCGCCACCGGCGGCGTCCCGACGACCCGCAGGCGGAGCGTCACGCTCGTCAGCCCGAAGTCGTCGGCGGCCACGCCATCGACCTTCAGCAAGCCGTCGCCGGGCAGGGTGACTTCCTCTTCCTTCGGCGACGTGATCACGACCGACGGAGCCAGATCGACGAGCAGCCGAATCGGGTACGCCGACGACTCCGCCGCCTCGCCGTCGGCCGCCGTCCAGGCGACACGGTAGTTGCCCGGCTCGTCGAGCCTGAAGGTGAAGCTCGCAAGTTCGGGCGTCTCGGCCGCGACCACACCGGCGACCTGCGTCGATTGGCCGTCGAACACCAGCCGGGCGTCCTTGACGTTACGGTTGGCGCGGGCCGTCAGCGTCACTTGCGTTCCGCGGTAGCCTTCGATGCGGGCCTCGGTCGTCGTCTCGGGCAGGAGCCGCGTGTAGGCCGGATACTCATACCTGACCGTGAAGTCCTTCAACAGCGGCCGCGTGCGAACGGTCACGGCGAACTCGGCCGTCCGCGCGTCGCCGGCAGCGACCCGGTAGCGTAGGCCATTCTGAATCACGCTCGGTGGCAGTTTCGCGGCGAACTCGCGCTTCGAGCCGGCGGCGTCGAGGTCGATCTCGTCGAACTCCTCGGCCTCGGGGTTGTAGCGCACCAGCAGCCGCGCCCGCTCCGACGACTTCGCGTCCGGAAGGCTGCCGCCGAGCGTCACCCGCACGGTGAGTGAGTCGCCCGACGTAACCGTCGTGTCGCCGCCGGCCGGTTCATCAAGGGTGATAACAGTGCGGGTCGCGATGCCGGAGGTCGTGAACGGGTTGTAGGCGCGGTTCAAGAGCGAGAAGAACGGGGCCGACTTGACCAGCACGAAGAAGACCGCCAGCCCGGCCACGAGCAGCCCGACCGACGCCAACGGCACCAACACGCGGCGCGACTCGCTGACGCTAGCGATGTCCGCGTCGGCGACCCCCTCGGCGGCCCGCGCCCCGACGGCGGCCCGCACGCTTTGCGGCAGGTTTTGGTCCTGCAAATCGACCCAGTTGATGACGGCATTCTTGCCGTCGGCCAGCGTCTGCTCGACCTGCCGCGCGGCGTAGCGCGGGTTGATGCGCGACCGCAACGGCCGCACGACACTGAACCACGCCACGACGCTCAGGCCCGCGAGGAAGACGGCCAGGCCGCCGAGCCGTGCCCAAGCGGGAAGGTCGAGCAGTTTGTCCGCCAGGACCGCCACGAGGGTGTAGCCGAGGACGAGCGCGACGAGGGTGAGGCCACCGCTAAGAATGTCGGTGCCGCGAATTCGGCTGGTCACCTGGGCCAGTTCCTGGGACAGTTTGGCCTCGACCTTGGCGGCGTTCGTCTGCGGCTTGTTGAGCACCGTGGCCATGCGTTCGCTCTCCCAGGGGGTCCACTCGACGTGAGAATTATACCGCACCGCGGCCGGCCCACGCCACCGAACTCCGTTGAATGCACACGCCGCCAGGCGGGGTTCGTTGGCGTGCATTTGCCAGTATCGCCTAGCTGGTGGGATCGGTTTCGGTTCGCCCGTAGCCGATGATGTGGAACTCGGTGCCAGATCAGGCCTGATCGAACTTTAAGGTAACATCATGATTCGGCAACGA
>JANXTD010000721.1 GCA_025352585.1 Fimbriiglobus sp. | reverse complement strand
GTTCTCCGGGGCGACGAGCCACTCGGCGAGCGTCAGCCGGTTCAGCGGCTTGCCCTTGGGCAGTGGCGGGAAGGTCACCGGGGTGCCTTCGGTGACGACGGGGCCGAGGTCCATGAAGCTGCCGCGGTACTGCAACTTCGTCACGCGGCGTTGCTTCGCGGGCAACTCTTGCATCACCGGCACGGTCGTCGGGGCGCGGTGCTTGGCGACCTCGGCCCGCGCCGCGTCGGCCTTCAACTTGAGCGACGCCTGGACGCGCGGGTCTTGCGCCGTCGATAGTTTGTCGAGCTTCGCCGCGATGCCTTCGAGTTGCGCCCGCTTCATCTTCAGCGTCAGCGTGTCGCCGACGGGCAGCGTCGGGCTTTCGTCGCTGCGGTCGGCGTCGGCGGTGTTGTTGAAGAAGGCGTACACCGCGAAGTATTCCGTCTGCGTGATGGGGTCGTACTTGTGCGTGTGGCACTGCGCGCAAGCCAGCGACGTGCCCATCCACACCGTGAGCGTCGTGTTGACGCGATCGACGACGGCGACGTTGCGGAACTCCTCGTCGCTGGTGCCGCCCTCGTTGTTGGTCATCGTGTTGCGGTGGAACGCGGTCGCAATCCGCGTCTCGTCGGTCGCGTCGGGCAGCAGGTCGCCGGCGAGTTGCTCGACGGTGAAGCAGTCGAACGGCAGGTTGCGGTTGTACGCCTTGATCACCCAGTCGCGGTAGGCCCAGATGGTCCGGCGCGGGTCGTCGGCGTAGCCGGCGCTGTCGGCGTAGCGGGCCAGGTCGAGCCACTGCCGCGCCCAGTGCTCGCCGTAGGCGGGGCTGGCGAGCAGCCGATCGACGAGCTTGTCGTAGGCGTCGGGTGAGGTGTCGCTGATGAACGCGGCGACTTCGCCCGGCGTCGGCGGCAGGCCGGTCACGTCGAGGGTCACCCGGCGGACGATCGTCGCGCGGTCGGCTTCAACTTGCGGCGTCAGCTTCAAGGATTCGAGCTTCGATAACACGAAGCGGTCGATGGGGTTCTTGACCCACGCCGGGTTGGTGACCGCCGGCAGTTCGGGCCGCGTCGGCGCGGTGTACGACCAGTGCCCTGCGTACTCGGCCCCCTGCGCGATCCACCGCGACATCACGTCGCGGTCGGCGGCCGTGAGCGTCTTGCCGGTGCGCGGCGGCGGCATCACGACATCCTTGTCGTGCGACAGGATGCGCTCGATGATCGAACTCTCGGCCGGCTTGCCGGGGACGAACGCCTCGCCCTCGACGGCCCCCGCGCGGGTGTCGAGGCGCAGCCCGGCCTTGCGCTGCTTCTCGTCGGGGCCGTGGCAGGCGACGCACTTGTCGAAGAGGATCGGCCGCACGTCGCGGTTGAAATCGACCTTCGCCGGCTCGGCCGCGGCGACGGGGGCGGCGAGGCACGCGACGAGAACGGGCAGTGCGAAGCGCATCGGCGGCACCAGGGGAGGGGGCTTCGGCGAGACTATTACTATGACGGGTGCCGGCGCGGAGTGCAAGCCTGCGGGCGATTTCGCGCAACTCCGGGGCGGGCCGGGAGCGCCGCCCGGCGCGACAGATACAATGGCGTCACCCCAACTCCTGGACCGCGCCGACCATGCCGAACGACTTCTACGACACCCTCGGCGTGAGCCGCACCGCGACGGCCGACGAGCTGAAGAAGGCTTACCGCAAGCTCGCGGCGAAGCACCACCCCGACCGCAACCCCGGCGACAAGGAGGCCGAGGCCAAGTTCAAGGAGGTCGCCGCGGCCTACGAGGTACTCTCCGACGACAAGAAACGCGAGCGCTACGACCAGTACGGCCACGCCGGCACCTCGGGGCCGGGCGGCGGCCCCGGCGGCGGCGGCTTTCCGGGTGGGGGAGGCTTCAGCGGCGGCCCGCAGATGGACCCGGAGATGGCCGAGGAGTTGTTCCGCAACGTCTTCGGCGGCGGCGGCGGGGGGGGCGGCGGCTTCGGCGACATCTTCGGCGGCGGCCGCGGCCCCAAGAAGCGCAAGCAGGCCCCGCCGCCGGACATCGAGACCGAGGTCACGGTGCCGTTCCACGTCGCCTGCAACGGCGGCTCGGTGAGCATCAGCGTCGGCGGCCGCACCATCGACGTGAAGGTGCCGGCCGGGATCGCGGAGGGCAAGAAGCTGCGCGTCCCCGCCGCGGCGACCGGCTCGTCGGACGTGATCCTCAAGGTCCGCGTCTCCGCGCACCCCTACTTCCAGCGCGACGGCAACGACATCGTCGTCGAAGTGCCCATCAGCACCTTCGAGGCGATGTTGGGGGCGAAGGTCGATGTCCCGACGCTCGCCGGCGAGACGCTGACGGTGACGGTCCGCCCCGGCACCAGTTCCGGCTCGCGCATCCGCTTGCGCGGCAAGGGCGTGATCGGCGGCGACCAGTACCTGACGATCAAGGTCGTCCCGCCGGTGTTGGACGACGAGCAGCGCGAGCAACTGGCGAAACTCGCCGAGGCGGTGAACTTCGACGCGCGGGCCGATGTCCCCTGGGGGTAAGCTGCGAGCGGGGGACGAAAGTCCCCCGAGGGACCCCGGACCAGCGGAGGTCTCTGCCGTGTGGGAGTGAACTCGGAGGACTGTCGTCCCCCGCTCGCCGGAGTATCCGATGGCAATGTTCGTCCACCTGACACCGGAGTCGAGAATCGCCGGGATGCGCCGCAACGGTATTCGCCGCGACCGGCGGCCCGTCGGCACCTCCCCTGGCGGCGTGTTCGCGGTCCCGGTGACCCGCAACTTCTCCGTCTCGCACCAGTGGTTGCGGGAGTTGAAGCGGCGCAACCAGGGGGCGTTTGCCGGCGTCTACTTCCGCATTCCCGACGACGAGCAAGTCCGGGTTGGGCACTATCGACAGGCCCACCGGTGGATGTCGGCATCCGAAGCGGTCGGCGAGTTCAACGCGGCTGTTGACGCGCAAGGCTGGGAAGTCATTATCCCGCGGCGCATCGAGGCGGCCGAGTTGCACCGTGTCCGGACGCTGCCGCAGGTGATCGGGAGGCGGTTCTCCCCCGAATCGAAGGGCAAGCCGCCGTTTTGCACCTGCAAGTTTTGTAACCGTGGCGACTACGGCATCCGCCGGATGCGGGAGCGCCTGGGGGCAACGGACGAGTAGGCTCCGCCGCAGGCGACTCTTGTTAGCCCGACGCGCG
>JANXTD010000680.1 GCA_025352585.1 Fimbriiglobus sp. | reverse complement strand
GCTCACCGCCGACGAGGTCCAGGAGCGGGTGTATTCCCACTTCGGGTGCCCACCCACCGAACCGCTCAAACAGGATGTGACTTGAAGCTGCACTAGCGCGTCGAGCAACTCGTCGTCACTCCGGGTGTCGCCCGCCTCGTCCGCGGGGGCGAGCAGCCCGTCGGTGTCTAAGGCTTTCAACAATTCCAGGCACTCCGGGTCCGCGCGGATCCGGTCGAGCCGCACGGCGTAGAGGCGCTCGAAGATGTCGCCGCCCTCGCCGTGGTGCGGGTGCCGCCGGCGCTCGCGGTGGAAACGCTGAAGGTTCTTGTTGGTGTGGAGCACGGGGAATCCGTTCTCCATTTCCCGCTCGGCAAAAGCGGCGTGGCTCTCGACGGCGGCCAGTGAGGTAAACGTATCTTCGTGTTCCGACCGGCTGTGAGCCTTCCCGACGGCCGCCACCAACTGAGGCATGGCCCGGAACATTGAGATGCCCAGGACGCTCATTTCGAGAATTTGGCCAAGGTGACTGATGTCCGTGGTGAAGTCCTCGAACGGATCCATCGCCCATTTTGGTGCGCCAGCATTCTTCGCTTCGCTCATGGACTCCCCTTTCGTCAGCAGGACACCCGCCTGCCGGGTCGGGTTCATCGCCCGCGAAGTCACGACAAGGTGTCGCCCAACAACGTCGGCAGATACCACTCGCGGCAGCACTCTTCGTGCGTATTGGAGAGGGCGGTTAGGCCGTTCCACAGAAGTAACGCGTCCGAAAGCACTTTGTCGGTCCCCACCGCCGGGTCGTGCAGCGTTTGCTCCATTTTGGCTATCTGCTCGCGGTAGTACGTGACCAACTCCCGGGCCGCGTTGTCGGTCCATATGTCGAGACACTTGAGCACTGACAAGAACCGACGCAGCAGCGGCCGAAGCACGACTTCCAGGTTGTGTTCGGGCTCGACAATGTTCCGGTACGTCACGATCCCTGGCTTGCAAAGCCCCATGTAGTACCAGATTTCGTTTTGCTGGTAGTTGAATCGGTTGAACGCGGTGTAGAACTTGGGCCGCTTGGCCATAAACCGCAGCCCGTGCAACTCCAGACCGCCCCGCGTGATCTCGTTCTTGACCGCAATGTGAATCGTCTTCGTCCCCTTGTCGGTGTACGCCGGGTCGTCGATAAGCAGCACTGTCTCCACCAAGTCGTTCAGGCACACGAAGAACATCCGGCCGGTGGCAAGACAGGCTAGGCACAGGACCACGGCGGTGGTCGGCCCCATCGTCTGAACTGTCAGCAACTCGTCCGTGTCGATGACGAACGGGATGATCTCGACTTCTTCGGTGTCCGCGTCGCTGTTAGAGATGTCGCCCTTCTCCACGTTGCCGCGCGACCGGACCGTGACCTTTCGGATCTTGATCTATTTTATCGACTTGAGTTGAACAAAGAACAGTTCGCATAGTGTGTCCGCCGCTCTCGCTCCTCGTCGATGTACTTGAAAATCTCCACCACTAGGTCGATGCCGTAGTCGGGGCGGTACTCGTGAACTGCCCACTCATCGGGGATAAGATCACGAAACAGTCGGTAAGACTGCTCCTCCATAATGTGCTGCCTGACACGGCGCTTGGTGTGAGCCATTTCTGCGTATCTACATATGAAACTGTTCCAAAAATTGCGTATCATGTCGCCGACGAGGCCACCATGCCCGGTTCAAAACGCCGACCCATCGAACTCCGCTTCGCCACCCACCCTGTCAAAGCCGGCGACGACGAGTGCTGGTCGTGGACCGGCCCCGGTGAACAGCCCGCCGTTGACGTAAGGGAACTCGTCAGCCCAGTTGCGCAAGTTGGCGGCGTCGCGCTTCTCGGGCGGCAAGTCCATCGTCCGGAAGACTTCGCCGAGGACGAAGGCGGTGTTGGTGCCGTCGGCGGCGCTCATCTATGCCACGGTGGCGGTGAAGAGGCCGTCGCCGTGGAAGATGCCGGTGTCCTCGGCGAAGAAGCAGAAGATGAGGCGGGCGAAGAAGTGGTTGAGGCTCTCGCGCTTGGCGGCCGAGTCAAGTCCGGGGTTGTGGCGGATTAGAGCAGGCTTCGGGCGAGTGTAGCGGTTTTCCTAGCTATGGCTCCATCCGGCTAGCATCGGACACCGCTACACCTGCCCGTAGCCTGCTATAGCTCGACGTTGAGGCGGTCGAGCCGACCGGTCGCCTTGATGTCAAAAGCATTCTCGCGGATCGCCTTGACCGCGCTGATGCCGGCGAGGCCGAGGAAGTAGCCGAAGTGGTCGCCGAGTCGGGCGAAGTCGCACACCAGCGGCGGCTCGGCTTCGTCGGCGAGGTTCTGGGCCTCGATGGTGACGCCGTCGGTCGCCAGGGCGAACTTCGCCTTGTGCTTGGCGGTCGCCGGGCTGGCCAGCAGCGTCTTCAGGGTGGCGCAGGTCGCGCCGGGCGGGCAGACGGCCAGGTAGACGTTGTTGCGGTGGCCGGTGAGGACCGCGCCGGCACGTCGCTCTTGTTGTGGCCCTTGCCGCCGGACCGCAGTTTGTTGACCGCCGTGGCGTTGAAGTCGAACGCTTCGAGGAACTGGAACGGGAACTCGGCGGCGTCGAACGGAGCCGCGGTGAGCTTCGAGACTTCTTCTTCGATTTCGACCGCGTTCATGGCGACCCCCCGACGCGTCCCGGACGCCGCGCCAGCATGCGCGATGTGCGACGCAATCAAGCTACGCGGCGGGGTGGCCGCGGTCGAGCCGTCGCCTGAGGATGCCGGCCTTGCGGTCGGCGGACGGGCCGCACATCCCGGCGACCTGGATCGGCCGGCAGCAGTCGAGTTCATT
>JANXTD010000673.1 GCA_025352585.1 Fimbriiglobus sp. | reverse complement strand
CCAGCCCGTCCGGGTCGTCGCCGCCGCCGGCGAGCAACCGCTCGAGCGTTGAGGCCGCCGCGTCTTCGGCCGGGTCGGGTGTCACGCCGTGGCCTCCAGGGCGAGCTTGAGGGATCGCAGCGCATGCAGCCGGGCCAGCCGCAGTTCGCCCGGCGTCACCCCCGACCGGGCGGCGGCCTCGGCGTCGGGCAGTTCGTCCAAAAATCGCGACTCGACGGCGGCCCGCTGCCGCTCCGGCAGTGCCGCCACGGCCGACGCCACCCGCATCGCCACTTCGTCGCGCGCGGCCTGCTCTTCGGCGTCGGGGAAGTCGCCGGGCAGCGTCGTCGGCAGGTCGGCCGGCCGGCGGTTGGCAGCCCGCAGCTCGTCGGCGACCAACTCGGCGACGACGGTGCCGGCCCGCCCGAGGAGTTGCGGCACGTCGGTCGTCGCGAGAGTGCCGATGTCACGCTCCAGGCGGCCCAGCGTCCGCCGCACCACGCCCGGCTCGTCCACCCCACCATTCGGCCCCGCGCGCCGGCGGACGAGGGCGTGGACGTACGGCCCGAGTCGCCGCAACAGCCCGCCGAGCGCGGCCGGGTCGCCGCACCGTGTGGCGGTCAGGAGTCCGGCGAGTGAATTGGCGGCGACGCTGGGCACGCGACACCTCGGAGCACACAAGGCAATGGAAGTTCGGCAATCCTTGGACGGACCGCAGTGTAACCCGCCCGGCACAGTGCGTCCAGCGCCTGAGAAACGATTTCGCAAATATCCCCTTTTGCGCGCATTGATAATTGACCGTGGCGTCACTCAGCGTTAACATCGGTCCCACGCACACCGACAATCTGGTAAGAACCCTTGTACGACTCTGTCACCCGCCCGGACCAAACCGGGCCGCCCACCGAGTTGCCGGCGACGCCAGCGCCCGCCCGGCGCGGGCGGCTGGGGCGCGACCGCACGCCGGCCGCGCAGTGGCCCCGCCTGCGCTGGCTGCTGGGTGAGGCGGTCGCGGCGGAGCGGGCGGGTTGGTTGCCCCGCGCCAACTACTTCTGGGCGGAGGCCGGTCGCCAACTCGGCCGGGTGCCGGTGCCCGACCGGCCGGCGGCGGGCCGCGAGCTGATCGACGCCCACCTCGGCTTTCGCAACGGCTACGCCTCGCGGTCTCCGGCCCGCGCCGGCTTCCACTTCGCGCGAGTCCAGGCGGCGCTCCCGGCGGCGGGGTACGGCGACGAGGCGGCCGCCGACCTCGAAGCGACGCACCGCCTCCCGGCCGCGGCTGTCGCGACCGACGCCGCGGCCGAGTGCAACGTCCTCCATATCTTGGCGCAGCGCGACCGGCTGCCGAAGGCGGCGGCGGCCGCGGCGGTCGTCTGCCGGCGGGCACTCGCGGCCGCCGCGCCGGAGTCCGCGCCGACCTGGGCCGACCGGCTGGCCCGGCTCGAGCCGGACTCGCCGCGCTGGCCGGCGGAGCGGCGGCGGCTGTTCGGCGTCGGCGTGCGGCACCTGCGCGGCGTCGGCCGGTTCGCGGAGGCGGCCGACCTGGCGGAGCGCTTCGCGGCGTCGTGCCCCGGCGTCGCGGCGGCCGAGACCGACGTGGCGGCGGCCCTCCGCAGTCGCGTCCGGGCGGCGATCACCGACCGCGACGCCGACGCCCTCCCGCCGTTCGAGCGGCTGGCGGCGCTCGACCCGACAATCGAGGGCGAGCGGCGGGCGGTCCTGTGGGCGGCCCTCCGCCACGCGCACGAGCACGGCCCGCCGTCGCGGGCGCACCGGCTCGTCGAGCAGTTGACACCCGACGCCCCGGCCGGCGAGCGGGCGGCGCTGGCGACGACCCGCCGCAAGGCCGACCGCGACCGCCTGACGGAGGCCCTGACGGCAGGGCGGGCGGAGTTGAGCGGCCTCGAACGGATCGACGCCACCTTCCTGACCCTGCCGCCCGACGGTACCCTGGAGGCGATTGCGGTCGGAGCGGTGTTCGCCTGGGTCGAGGCGATCTCGGAACGCGTGAGCGGGGACGGTGCCGACAACGCCCGCTGGCGGGCGGACGTGGCGAGCCGGGCGATTACCGTGTTGGCGGCGCAGTTAGCCCGCGACCCCGGCCTGGCGGTGGCCGTTCAGGGTCTGGCCGCCCTGCACCGCTCCCGCGCCGTCGGATTGGCCAACAGCAACCGCCCGAGTGACGCCCTGGTCGAACTGGAGCGGGCGGCCTCTTACGACCCGGACATGGTGTCCCTGCCGGCGGACCGCGA
>JANXTD010000664.1 GCA_025352585.1 Fimbriiglobus sp. | reverse complement strand
GACTTCGACAACCCGCCCGCCGCCTTCTCTCGCGGTTGCCCCGATGCCCACGCGAATCGCTACGCTCGCCCTGCTCTTGTGCGCCCTCCCCGCGACGGCCGCCGGGCCCGTGTCGTTCGTCAACGACGTGCTGCCGGTGCTCTCGCGGTCGGGCTGCAACCTCGGGGCGTGCCACGGCAACCTCAACGGCAAGGGCGGCTTTCGACTCAGCCTGCGCGGCGAGAACCCCGCCCTCGACCACGCCACGCTCACCCGCGACGCCCTCGCCCGCCGCGTCGATGTCGGCCAACCCGCCGAGAGCTTGTTGCTCAAGAAGCCGACGGGCCAAGTCCCGCACGAGGGCGGCGTTCGCTTCACGCCCGCCGGCCCGGAGTACGCCGTCCTCCGCGACTGGGTCGCCGCCGGGGCCGCCTTCGACGGCGCGACGGCGGCCAGGCCGGTGACGTTGAACGTCGGCCCGACCTCGCGCGTCCTCAACTTCCCCGCCAAGGCGACGACGGTCGCGGCGACCGCCACGTTCTCCGACGGCTCGACGCGGCCGCTGACCGACCGGCTCGCCTTCGAGTTGAACAACGTCGGCGTCGCCACGATCTCGCCGGCCGGCGTCGTCACCCGCGCGGCCGACGGCGAAACCGTGGTCCTCGTCCGCCACCAGCACCTCATGACGGCCGTGCGCGTCGCCTTCGTGCCCGACCGGCCGGTGCCCAACCTCTCGAAGTGGCCCACGAATCAGCCCATCGACCGGCTGACCGCGGCGAAGTGGGCCGAACTGCGGCTCACCCCCAGCGAACCCGTCGGCGACGGCTTGTACCTTCGTCGCGTGTATCTCGACGCCTGCGGCATCACGCCGACGCCCGACGAAGTGCGCGCCTTCGTCGCCGACAGTACCGCCGACAAGCGCGACCGCGTGGTCGATGCGCTGATCGCGCGGCCGGAGTTCGCGCAGCACTGGGCGCAGCTCTGGTCGGACCTGTTGCGCAACGAGGAGAAGGCCCTCGACCGCAAGGGGGTGCAGCTCTTCCACCGCTGGATTAAAGGGTCGATCGCCGCCGACCAGCCGCTGACCGAGTTCGCCCGCGAAGTCTTGTCGGCCCGCGGCAGCACTTACGCCAACCCCGCCGCCAACTTCTACCGGGCGGTGCGTGAGCCGTACCAGCGGGCCGAGTCGGTCGCGCAAGTCTTTCTGGGCCTGCGCGTCGGCTGCGCCAAGTGCCACAACCACCCCTTCGACGCCTGGACGCAGGACGACTACCACCGCTTCGCCGCGACGTTTGTGCGCGTCGGCTACCGCGTGCCGAGCAACGGCCGGGGCGACAGCTTCGACAGTCACGAGTTCGTCGGCGAGCAGTTCGTCACCAACCTGAGTGCCGGCGAACTCACGCACCCGCGCGGCGGGACTGCGAAGCCGAAGTTCCTCGGCGTCCCCGGCGACGGCCCCGCCGGCGACCGCCTCGACGCCCTGGCGGAGTGGGTCGCGTCGCCGGAGAACCCGTACTTCGCGCGGGCGCAGGCCAACCGAATTTGGCTGCACCTGATGGGACGCGGGCTGGTCGAGCCGAACGACGACTTCCGCGCCAGCAACCCGCCGTCGAACCCCGAACTCTTAGTGCACCTGACGCAATCCTTCGCCGCGAACGGCTACCGCCTCAAGCCGCTGGTGCGGGAAATCCTCACGTCGCGGACGTACCAGCTCTCGTCGTCGCCCGCCGCGGACGGCAGCAACGCGGCCGACGACTGCCACTTCGCGCGGGCGACCGTCCGGCCCCTCGGTGCCGAGCAACTGCTCGACGCGATCGGCGTCGCGCTCGACGCACCGGTGAAGTTCCCCGGCTACCCGCTGGGCCTGCGCGCCGCCGAGATCCCCGCCCCGCCGCAGTCCGGCCGCCGCGGCAAGAACCCGGCGGAGCAGATGGGCCCGCGCTTCCTCAAAGTCTTCGGCAAGCCCGACCGGCTGTTGACGTGCGAGTGCGAGCGCAGCGAAGACCCCGGCACGCTGCAAGCCTTCCAACTGGTGACCGGCCGCCTCGTCGACAGTCTGCTGAAGTCGCCCGGCAACCGCCTGAGTCGCGGCGACCTGACCCTCGACGACCTCTACCTGGCGACCCTCGCCCGCACCCCGACGGCCGAGGAGCGCGCCCGCCTGACCCGCCACCTCGCCGACGCGACCGACCGGCGCGCGGCGTGGGAAGACATCGCCTGGGGACTGCTGAACTCGAAGGAATTCTTGCTGCGGCGGTGAGTAGAATGCCGTTCTGGCCAACAAAAGTGGGGGGTCCGGCGTGCTCGAATTGACTGAACAGCAGCAACAGGCCGTCGCGTCCAACGACGCCCCGGTGTGGCTCGTGAACCCACGGACGCGGGAGACGTTCGTCCTGCTACGTAAGGAGGAATACGAACGGCTGACGGTCGAGGACTACGACGACAGCCCCTGGACGCGCGCCGAACTCGAAGCGCTGGCGTGGCACAACGCCGAACGCGCGGGGTTGAATCCTGCGGGCGAAGACGCGACCCAGGGACAGTCATGAGCCGGGGTGACGTGGTTCTCGTTCGCTTCCCGCACCCGTCCGGGCTTCGCGGCAAGAAGCGGCCCGCCGTCGTCGTGCAGTCCGACAACTACGCCGGTACGGTCTCTACGCTTCTCGTCGCCGAGGTCACGAGTAACCTGGCGATGGCCGACGACCCGGCTTGCCTCCTCATCGTGGCCAGTTCACCCGAAGGCCAAGCGACGGGCCTGGTGCGCGATTCCGTCGTCTCGTGCCTGCTCATCGTCACGATTTATGCGGACGCGGTCGCGCAGTCACTCGGGTCACTTCCGCTGACGCTGTTGCGGAGCCTCGACGACTGTCTCGAAGCGGCCCTCGGTCTACAGCGGCCCCGTACCCCATGACTTGAGCTGGGTCGCCCAGGAAGCCCCACCCGCACGAGTGATGTGTCGTAACGACTTCGCCACCCGTCACCGCGTCCGGCCCCCCGCCGGTGCCGTGGACGTGTCCTGAGTTCCGCCGGCGGCCGAAGCGGCCGACACCGTGGCGCTGCTGCGACGGAAGCCTTCGGGACGTGGAAGGACGGACCGGGTGCCCGACTGGCGAGCGGGGGACGAAAGTCCTCCGAGTCGATGCCCACCCTGGCGAGACTTCCTGGCGGTGGGGACTCGGGGGACTTTCGCCCCCCGCTCGCCTCAGCCGTTGTTTCCCGCCGCGGCTCCGGCCATAATGACTCACCCGCCTGTAGCCCCCCCGACTCTGTGGTGCCGCCCATGCGTCTGCTCTTCGCCCTGCTCGCCCTCGGTGGCTCGGCCGGTTTCGCCGCGGCGCAAGCCGACTACGTCAAGAAGGCGACGCGCACGGCGACGATCCGCGCCGCGCTCGCCGCCAAGGGGCTGCCCGACCTCGGCGGCCAGTGGCTGCACGCCGGGCCGTTCGACTTCAGCGGCGACGAGGCGTTCGACGCCCCGCTGCCGCCCGACAAGGCCATCGACGTGACGGCCACCTATGCCGGCAAGGGCGGGGTGCCGATCCGCTGGCTGCCGTTCGAGAAATTCGAGTTGGGCAAGGTCGTCGATTTGCAGAAGCTCTACCCCGCGGCGCGGACCAAGGCCGCGACCTACCTGCTGCACGACTTCGAGAGCAAGGCCGCGTTCACCCTGCCGCTGTCGCTCGGCAGTGACGACACGCTGACGGTGACCTTCAACGGCGAGCGGCTGCTGCACGGCAACTACTCGCGGGCCGCCGTCGCCGACTCGGACCGCGTCGATCTGAAGGTCAAGGTCGGCAAGAACCGGCTCGTCCTCAAGGTCGGCCAGTACGCCTTCGACTGGGGCGTCTACGTCGCCCCGGAGTTGCCCGGCGACACCGACGCCACGCTGCGCAAGAAGATCGACCGCGACTTCCCGCCGGAGTCGAAGACGCCGGTGGTGGCGTTCGGCGGCGCGGGCGAGGGCAAGGCCTACGCCATCGAGACGTTCACGACCCCCGAGAACTGCGTCCTGGAAGTCGGCGGCCTCGGCTTCCGGCCCGACGGCAAGCTGCTCGCCTGCACCCGCCGCGGCGAGGTCTGGCTGATCGACAACCCCACGAATCCGGCCAAAGCCAAGTTCACCCGCTTCGCCGCGGGGCTGCACGAGGCGCTCGGCCTGCACGTCCTCGACGACCGCACGGTCCTCGTCGCCCAGCGCCCGGAGTTGACGCGGCTGACCGACACCGACGGCGACGGCGTGGCCGACCTGTTCACGACCGTGTGCGACAAGTGGGGCGTCAGCGGCGACTACCACGAGTACGCCTTCGGCCCCGCCGTCGATAAGGCCGGCAACGCCTTCTTGACGCTCAACGTCGGCTTCGGCGGCGGCCACCAGGCGAAGGCGGCGTGGCGCGGCTGGTGCGTCAAGGTCTCGCCCAACGGCGACATGGAGCCGTGGGCCTACGGCGTCCGCTCGCCCAACGGCGTGACGTTTAGCCCCGACGGCGACCTGTTCTACGCCGACAACCAGGGCGAGTGGGTCGCGTCGAACAAGCTCCAGCACTTGCAGCGCGGCAAGTTCTACGGCCACCAGGCGGGGCTGAAGTGGGTCAAGGACTCGCCGTTCGCCGGACTGGTCAAGGAGACCGTCGCCTCGGGGATGCAGTACGACGGCACCGACCCCAAGAGGCCGAACGCGCCGAAGGTCTTCCCGGCCGTCGACCCGCCGGCGATCTGGTTCCCCTACGGCCGCATGGGCCAGTCGGCGAGCGAGCCGAAGTGGGACACGACCGCCGGCAAGTTCGGCCCGTTCGCCGGGCAGTGCTTCGTCGGCGACCAGACGCGCTCGGTCGTCATGCGCGTGGCCTTGGAGAAGGTCAACGGCGTGTTCCAGGGGGCCTGCTTTCCCTTCCGCAGCGGCTTGCAGTGCGGCGTCAACCGCCTGGCCTTCGGCCCCGACGGGAGTTTGTACGTCGGCCAGACCAACCGCGGCTGGGGCAGCGTCGGCGGCAAGCCGTACGGCCTCCAGCGCATCAAGTTCACCGGCGAGATGCCCGCCGAGATTCACGCCATCAAGGTGACCGCCGACGGTTTCGCGCTGACCTTCACGCAGCCGCTCGACCCCGCCACCGTGACGCGGCCCGACAGCGTGAATTTGAAGTCGTACACCTACGTCTACATGAGCAACTACGGCGCTCCGGAGACCGACCAGCAGGCGGAGCCGACGGCCGACCGCAAGCTCAGCGCCGACGGCAAGACGCTCACCCTAAGTGCCCCCGGCCGGGCGAAGGGCCGCGTCTACGAGTTCCGCCTCGACGGCGTGAAGACGCTCGCCGGCGAGCCGATCCTGCACCCAGAGGCGTACTACACGCTCAACGAGTTGCCCAAGTAATCGGCGGACAAGTGTACTGGCGGCCACTTCCCCTCCGGGTTATGATGCCGGCGACGATACCTTTTCTCCGACGAGGTCGAACGATGACCAACCAGCACGTCCGCGCCGCGCTCCTGTAACTGATGCGTCAGCGGCCCTTCGAGCCGTTCGTCATGACCTACGTCGGCGGCGAGAGGGCGATCATCGAGCACTCGGAGAACGTCGCGCTCGACCCTACCGAAGACGGCTCGTCGAGATTTTACGTGATCGCGGGCGGTCTGACCTTGCACAGCACTCTCGACAAGGTGTCGAGCTTGGCAGTCCTAACGAGTCGGCCGACGTTCACGAACGAGTCCGCCTCCGTGTGAAGGGAACGATGCCTGACGAGCCCGCCACTGACTTCGCCGACGCGCTGAACCTGGCCCACGCCCGCTACATGGCCCTCGCGCTCGACGAAGCCGAACTGGCGGCGGCGGCGGACGAGGTGCCGGTCGGGGCCGTGATCGTCTCGCAGGCCACCGGGCTGGTCGTCGCGGCGGCCGGCAACTGGCGCGAGCGGCGGCAAGACCCCACGGCCCACGCCGAGATGGTCGCCATCGCGCAGGCCGCCCGCGCCCTCGGCTCGTGGCGGCTCGAGAAGTGCGTCCTGTACGTGACGCTGGAGCCGTGCCCGATGTGCGCCGGGGCGATCGTGCAGGCCCGCATCCCCGTCGTGGTGTACGGCGCGGCCGACCGCAAGGCGGGCGCGTGCCACTCGCTCTACTCGATCACCGACGACCCGCGGCTGAACCACCGCTGCCGGGTGATCGCCGGCGTCGAGGCGGAGCGGTGCGGCGCGATCCTGACGCGCTTCTTCGCCGCGAAGCGGGCGCTGGGCAAAAAGTGACGGGGGGAATCGTGACCGCACCGTTCGACGAAATTTGGGTCGAGTCACCGGACGGGCAATCGCTCTGCGCGCTCATCAACGGCGAGCGCGGGTGGTTGATGTACCTCCGCGAGGAGGGCGACTCCGGATACAGTTCCAGGAACCCAGACTACGACGGCCCGGCTGAAGCCACTATCGAGTACGAGTTGACTAATGGCCAACACGACTGGTACCCGGCGTCGTGGGCCGTTCCTATCGCGGACGTGCGCCAGGCTCTGGAGTTCTTCAGGCGCGAACACAGGCAACCGCCGTTCATCGTCTGGCACGAGGATTGACGGGAGGGACAAGCCGGCGAACCTCACTGCCCCGGCTCGACTCCTGGACGGAGTGTCCGTGGCGTTCGGTGGCTCCGCCGCAGGCGACTCTT
>JANXTD010000389.1 GCA_025352585.1 Fimbriiglobus sp. | reverse complement strand
GGAGACGCTCGCGCACCTGGGGCAGTTCGTCAAGCCCGGCGGCAAAGTCGTCTTCGCCGGCGAGCCGATCAACGCCAACTGGTGGCGGCACTGGGGCATCCGCCTCGACGCCCTGTCGGTCTACTGCGTCCGCAAGTTCGGCTGGTTCGAGAGCGGCTGGACCCGCGACTTCATTGTGCGGAGCTTCGCCCAGGCCGGCTTCGACCTGACGATCTACCCGAACGTGGGGCTGAACTGTGGGGAAGTCGGCTACGCGACGCGGACCGGGGTGACGCCCGCCAGCGGCCCCGAACTGACGGCCTGGCACCGGGTTCCCCACGTCCTGAGCGACGCCCCCGCCCCGGCGGTCCCGGAGATTCCGGCGGTCCCGGCCGAGGACTCTCCCTTGCCCGAACCGGCACTTCGTGCGGCTCGGGTCGCGGCCCTAACGAGGGAACTGGTGGCCGCGAAGGAGTCGCTGGCCGCGCTGGCCGCGACGCCCCCGTCGGCGGTTCCCCAGGCCGAGGCGTCTCGCTTAGCGACGCAAGTGGCGGACTTGGCGAGGGAACTGCACGCCCTGCAAGGGGTCGTTGCCGGACTGGCCGCCCGACCGCGGGTCGGGGACGCCCCGACGCTCGCGGAGCGGTTGAACCGGCAACTCGAGGAGCACCAGGCCGAAATCGCTCGGCTGAAGCACGCACTGGCGTCAATGCGGGCCTCGCGCTCGTGGCGGGCGACCGCCCCGGTCCGCAGGCTCGTCGGGGCGTTGGGCATGCGGACCGCGTGAGGGCGGCCGCGAGTCACCAGAAGAACGACATCGCGCGGGCGAGCTTC
Organism: Fimbriiglobus sp.; assembly: GCA_025352585.1. Classification (GTDB taxonomy): domain Bacteria; phylum Planctomycetota; class Planctomycetia; order Gemmatales; family Gemmataceae; genus Fimbriiglobus. The sequence goes on along the minus strand of JANXTD010000389.1, from coordinate 1,990 downwards.
GAGCGGGACGGGGCCTTGGCCCCGTCCTTGCGGCGGGCCCGGTCCTCGGGGAACGAGTAGTACGACTGGAGGATCTCCTGGAGCTTCGCCCCCGCCTGCTTCCAGGTGTTCGCTTTGTACTTCTCGCGGATCAGGGACTCCCGGCCGCGGCGGTAGGCGGGGTCGAGGCCCTTGATCACGGCCTGCACGATGCCATCGACATCCTCGGCCTCGACGTAGTCGGCGAACTCGCCGCCGACCTCGGGCAGGCTCGTGACGTTGGTCGTGATGCACATCTTGCCGTAGATGAAGCTCTCCTCCACCGGTAGCCCCCAGCCCTCGTACAGCGACGGGTACAGGGTGAACAGGCAGTTCTTGTACAGCCAGTCGAGTTCGCGGTCGGGCAGGTCGTTCGACTTGACGATGATCTTGTCCTTGACCAAGGGGTCGTGCTTGATCATGTACAGCAGGTCGTCGCTGTGCGGCCCGGCTTTGCCGGCGAACACGAGGTCCGGGCAGCGGTCGGGGCCGAGGGTCTTGATGAGCTTGCGCCAGGCCTGGTACATGCCGTAGTGGTTCTTGCGCGACTCGATCGTGCCGACGGACAGCACGAACGGACGGGTGTGGCCGCGCTGGGGGTTCGGCGTGGTGTCGCCCATCGGCGAGATGTCGCAGCCGAGGGTGAAAATCTCGACGGGGCCGATCGGCAGGAAACGCTCGCGGGCGTAGTTGAGGATGTCCTGCTTCGAGTGCTTCGAGATGGTCAGGGTCACCGCCGACTCGCGCAACTGCGCGTCGGTGCTGGGCGCGAAGTGCTGCACCCAGAAGTGGTCGGGGACGTGCTGCGGGGTGATGATCGGGATGAGGTCGTAGATCAGCGACACGAAGTGGAAGCGGTCGCGCTGGCGAATCTTCGAGATCGTCCCGGCGAAGTTGCTGAACACCCACAAGCCGCCGAGCGAGAACAGCAGGTCACGCGGTCCCGGATCGATCAGGCCGATCAGCGCGTTGGGCGCGTACGGCGGCAGGTGCGGCCGGGCGACGGCCTCGCGGACCTGCGGCGGGTTCGGGTCGATGCAGAACTTCGTCACGCCGCCCTTGACGACGCGCTCGACGCTGCGGAACTGGTGCCGCATCGCCCACGGGATGTACCAGTAGCGCGAGTACTGCCGGGGCGGCTCGACCTCGTCCTCCTCGACGTGGACGCGGGTCGGGGCGTTCTGGTCGTACTGGTACATGTGGCGGTGCAGGAACGCCGGGCAGACCTCGGCCAGGCCCTGGTCCGGGACGAACGCGCAAAAGCGAATCTTCGTCCAGGGGTTCGCCGCCCACGCCTCGACGATCTTATAGATCGTGCGCGTGATCCCCGACACGAACCCCGGACGCATGATCAGCACGGTCGAGACGTCGAACCAGACCGTGTCGATCTCCGGCTGAGGCCGGGAAAAGTCGTGGGGCTTGGGGTTACTGAAGTCCACCATCATCGACCTCCGGAGTGAATCGTACCCGTGTCCGCCGTCCGTCCCGACGGCCGGCGTGGTGACAGTTCTCAGGGTGCGGACCAGGCCGGGAACACGGCGAATTGCATCGCCCTAACACCGTTGGCGTCTGGCCGGCCGGCCCGCGCAGTCAGTACAGTCATTGCAAGTATCGGCACCGCGTCGTTTTACAGTTGAGCCTTTGTGTCGGGATAGTCTATTGCTACGAAACGGCGCAGATCTCCCATTTTAACAAATTCACCAGTCGCCCCTCGGCCCATGCCGTCGCATCCCTGCCAAACGTCACGTCGGAGTTACGGGCACCCGTAGGACGAGGACGCCCCGCCGAAAGTTCGCCACAAACCCCGGCCGGGTTGCCGCGGGCCAGCCTTGGTGACTACTCAGTATGATGATCGCACCCCGCGGCTCGACGCAAGCGAATACTACGAGCCGCCGTCCGCCCCCGGCGAGCGGGGGACGACAGTCCCCCGAGACTTCCCGTAGCGTGCGGCTCACGGCGGGGTGGGGCAGTC
>JANXTD010000627.1 GCA_025352585.1 Fimbriiglobus sp. | reverse complement strand
GCCGCGCCGGGCACCCTGGGCACCCGCGCGGTGAAGTGGAACTTCACGAAGTTCCTCGTCGATCGCGCCGGCGAGACCGTGCGCCGTTACGGCCCCACGGCGACGCCGGCCGGGATGGAGTCGGCGATCCGGAAGTTGCTGGGGATGCCCGTGACGGCGTAACCTACTCCGCGTTGACTTCGCCGTTGGCCTTGGTGACCAGGCCGGCCAGCACGCGGGCGTCGATCGAGGCGCGGATGGTGCGCACCGAGCCGTCGCCCATGCCGGCGTTGGCGACGCCCGTGTGGAAGGCGTACAGGCCCAGGTCGTTCGAGCAGTTCACGACACACGTCCGCACGAGCGACATCGCGCACGGCTGCGCGGTGCAGGGGCCGCCCCCGTCGGCCGGGGAGCCGTAAAGCGCGGCGCTGCCGGTGCTGGCGTCGTTCCAGCCGCCACCGCCGGTGGTATAGGTCTGCGGGGCCGAGTCCTTGGTGCCGGCCCGCCAGCGGGCGGGACGGCCGGCGATCTCGACGATCAGCGTGGTGTTCGACAGGCCGTCGGTCACTTGGGCGATGCGGGCGACCTTGTCGTTCTGCAGGATGCCGGACAGGTCGCCGGTCGGGAAGCCGGGTAACGCCGAGGCCAGGGTGGAATCGACGCCGCGTAAGGGGCCGTAGTCCCCCGACGCGGCCTGCCAAGTGATCGGGTAGCCGGGGAGCGTGAAGCTGTACGGCGTCGTGTCCCCCGCAGAAGGGTTCGAGGGGCAGACGAAGCCCTTGACGCGCGTACTCGTCACGGCCTGATTCGCCGCCGGCCCCCCCGCCGCGACGAACGACGGCTTGGTGATGTCGTACTGGCGGTACAAGTTGTCTTGCTCCAGCGCGGTGAGGATATTCAGCCCCCAGCCGAACGTCGTGGCGGGGACGAGGCTGCCGCAACTCGGGAACGCGCCCAGAGAACTCTCCTGGTTGAAGTACGCCAGGCAGACTTGCTTCAAGTTGTTCGTGCAGGTCATCCGCGCGGCCGCTTCACGGACCTTCTGGACCGCCGGCAGGAGTAGGCCAATGAGAATGGCGATGATGGCGATCACGACGAGCAGTTCGATTAGCGTGAAGCCGGACTTGCGGGCGCGGGGCATCGGTGAGGTCTCGCGAGGTGGGGGGTACGCCACTGCCTGACAAGCAGTGCGGTCATTTTAGGAGATCCGCGCGGGGCGGGGCCGGGGCGGTTCAAGATCTGCCCAGAACGTAAGATGTCGCACCGGGGCGGCGAGTTCCGCAATCAGCCGAAGAGGTCGGTCAGCGGCCGGCCTTCGGTCAGCGGCAACACGCGGCCGAGGCGGTCGGTGACACTGGTGTCCGGGTCGATGCCGAGCGCGCGGTACATCGTCGCGGTGAGGTCGGCCGGGGAGGTGGGGCGGTCCGTGGGGTACGCGCCGATCTTGTCGCTGGCCCCGTAAACGGTGCCGCCCCGGACGCCGCCGCCGGCCAGGACAGCCGTGTAACAGCGCGGCCAGTGCTCGCGGCCGCCGTTGGCCGCGCGGGGGGTACGGCCGAACTCGCCGACCCAGACGACCAGCGTCTCGTCGAGCAAGCCGCGCTCGCGCAGGTCGTCGAGCAGTGCCGCGAAGGCGGTGTCGGCCGGGGGCATGAGCCGGTCCTTGAGCGCGGGGAAGTTGTTGCCGTGGGTGTCCCAGAACGACTGGCCGTCGTCGGGCCAGTTGACCGTGACCAACCGCGTCCCCGCCTCGACCAGCCGGCGGGCGAGCAGCACACTTTGGCCGTGGGCGTGGCGGCCGTAGCGGTCGCGCGTCGCCGGGGTTTCCTTCGTGAGGTCGAACGCCGTCGCCACCTTGGGCGCGAGCAGCATGTCGAAGGCCCGCGCCCGCAGGTCGCCGGAACTGCCGCCGTCGTGGTCGAGCGCGGTGCAGAGTGCGGCGCGACTTTGCAGTCGCTCCGCCGTCAGTTCGCCGCCGACGCCGAAGCCGCGCACGGCGAAGTCGGCGGCGTTGGGGTTGCCGCTGACCAGGAAGGGGTCGAAGCCCGCGCCGAGCCAGCCGGCGTTCTGGCCCGGCGCGGTCCCGCCGGGGGCCGCCGGGTGCGACACGGCCCACGGCAGCGTCACCGCCGCCGGCATCGCGCCCCGGCCCGGCGACAGCTTACGCAAGATCGCGCCGAGGCACGGCCCGTCACTGCGGCTGGGGCCGTCGGCGTCCGAGTTGACCTTGGCCGCGACCCGGCCGGTGAGCAGGTGGTGGACTGGCGAGAGGTGCGCCGGGTCGGTGTGCGACATCGACCGGACCACGGCGAACTGCTTGGCCCGCGCCGCGAGTTTGGGCAGGTGCTCGCTGAGGCGCAGGCCCGGCACCGCCGTCGCGATGGAGTTGAACGCCCCGCGGACTTCGGCCGGCGCGTCGGGCTTGGGGTCCCAGGTGTCGAGGTGGCTCGGCCCGCCCCACATGAACAGCAGGATCACCGACTTCGCCTTGGCCTTCGGGGCGGCGTGGCCGGCGGTCGGTGCGGCGAGGAGTTGGCTGAGGCCCAGGCCGAACGGCGCGAGGGTGCCGGCGCGCAGCAGGTCGCGGCGGGTGCGCAGGGGTGCGGTCATCGGGTCATCCTCGGCGGGACGGGAACCCGCGGTCGGCGGGCCGTGTCGGCAGGGAGTGAATTGTCGCACGGAGCCGGCCGCGAAGCAACGCGATTCCCCGGCGAGCGGGCTCGTCGCCGGGTCCCGCCTCAAGATCGCGTCGCCGGCGGCGAATAGCCCGGCGGCGTCGCATTCGGTTCGTCCCGGCCCGCCCAGCCCCCGTATAGTGTGCTTGGCATTGTGCTTGCTGCGGGCGAACCTTCGGAACGCCCGTCACGCCCACCTGGAGAACCCCGATGACTTGTTGCTCGAAGTGGCTCCGACTCGCCCTGTGGAGCGTCGTCGCCGCGGCCGCGAGCGTCGCCAGCCCCGGCACCGCCGGCGCGTCCGAGAAGGGCACCCTGACGGTCAAGGACAACGGCAGCGTCTTCACCGCCGACGGCATCCGTAAGGCCGAGGACGCCTTCGAGGCCGTCACCTTCCAGGCCCCGACCAAGCTGGCCGTCGTCACGTTCGGCAAGGTCCCCGAGGGCAAGCGCGCGGCCTTCGAGGCGGCGAAAGACAAGCAGGACAAGGACCGGTTCTTCCGCGAATGGGCCGAGGAGGTCGCCCGGTCGAGCGGCAAGCCCGACGTGCTGGTCTTCATCAGCATGGAAGGCTCGACCGTCCGGGCGATCGACGACCGGCGGACGGAAGTCAAGCGCGGCTTCGACGACAAGGACTTGCGCACCGTGCGCGACAAGTTCGTCGCCGGCTTCAAGCCGGGCGCGGGCGAGGACAGCGCCGCCAAGTTGGCGCGGCACGACGCGGCGTTGCTCGAAAGCGTCAACTTCGTCGCCGACCAGTTGAAGGACACGACCCTCCCGGCGAACCAGAACGGTCGGCGTGCCAACGCGCCGGCTAACAACGCCGCGGAAACCAAGGGGACCAGCGTCATGACTTATGTCTGCATCGGCATCGTCGCACTGCTCGGCATCTGGCTCGTCATCGGCGTCGTCCGCATGATGATGGGCGGCGGCGGGGGCGGGGGCGGCGGCAACTACGGCGGCGGCATGGGCGGCGGGGGCGGCGGCATGGGGGCCGGCGGCGGACTCATGACGGGCCTCCTCGGCGGCATGCTCGGCGCGGTCGCCGGCAACTACCTCTACAACAACTTCCTGGGCGGCAACAGCCACTCCAACGACTCGATGGGGTCGAGTGGCGGCTACGGCGACTCGGGCAACACCGGGGACACCGGGGCCGGCGACTACAACGGCGGCGGCGACAGTGGCGGTGGCGACTTCAGTGGCGGCGACACCGGCGGGAGTTCGGGCGACTTCGGCGGCGGCGACTCCGGCGGCGGCGACTTCGGCGGCGGAGGTTCTGACTTCGGCGGCGGCGGCGGCTCCGGCGGCGGCGACTGGTAACGCCCCTGCCGTGGCCAAGCACTTTTTCGGGCGGTCGGCTTCCCCGGCCGCCCGCGCCGTTTCTACCATGTCTGCATGACACCACTCCGACTCGGCACCCGCGGCAGTGCCCTCGCCCTCTGGCAGGCCCACTACGTCCAGTCGCGGCTGGCGGTCGCCGCGGCGCGGCCGGTCGAACTCGTCGTCATCGAGACTGACGGAGACCGCGACCAGGCGAGTGCGCTGAGCGCGATGGGCGGCTTCGGCGTTTTTACCAAGGCGATCCAGACGGCGCTGCTCGACGGCCGCGTCGATGTCGCCGTCCACAGCCTCAAAGACTTGCCGACCAACCCCAACGCCGACCTCGTCCTCGCGGCGGTGCCCGAGCGAGGGGCGACCGGCGACGCCTTCGTCTCGACGCGCTTCGCCCGCTTCGCCGACCTGCCGCAAGGTGCCACCGTCGGCACGAGTAGCCTGCGCCGCCGCGCGCAACTCCTGAACCGCCGGCCGGACTTGCGGCTCGTCGAGTTGCGCGGCAACGTCGAGACGCGGCTGCGCAAGCTCGACGCGCAGAACCTCGACGCGATCGTGCTCGCCGAGGCGGGGTTGACGCGGCTGGGGCTGGCGGGGCGGGTCACCGAACTGCTGCCGCAAGACTGGATGCTGCCGGCCGTGGGGCAGGGGGCGATCGGGCTGGAGTGCCGCGCCGCGGATGGCGACACGGCCCACCTCGCCGGCGGCCTGACGCACCCCGACACGATGGCCCGCGTCCTGGCGGAGCGGACGATGTTGTGGGCGCTGGGCGGCGGCTGCCTGGTGCCGATCGGGGCCACGTCGGTCGTGCGCGACGCCGTGTTGACGCTGCGCGGGTCGGTGCTGAACCTCGCCGGCAGCCGCCGCGTCGCCGCGACGCACAGCGGCCCGGCCGACGCCCCGCTGGCCGTGGGGCAAGAACTCGCGGCGCTGCTGCTGGGCGAGGGCGCGGCGGAGTTGCTCGCGGAGCGGCCGGCGTAGGCGGCCCGCCAGCGCCTTACGGCAGGGGTACGTCGCGCAACTTGAACGGCACCGCTAATGTCACGGGGCGGCTGCCCAGGACGACGAGCCGCACGGGGGCCCGCGCGCCGCCGACCCGCGGGGGGAAGTGGAGGTCCATCGTCATCGTTTGCCGCGAGCCGTCGTCCGAAGTAGACGACCCCTGGACCTGCGGCGTCAGCGGGTCGCCGTCGGCGTCGGTGAAGCGGAACTTCTTCAGGCCGGAGTTGCCCAGGCCGTCCTCGTCCCACAGCGACACGCCGGGCCGGCGCAGGCCCATCCGGACCTCGTTGCTGTAAGGGTTCGGCCCCTCGACGACGACCTTGAGCGCCGACTCGCCGGCGGCGTCGGTGGCGTAACTCTGGACGGTCAGCTTCGTCTCGCCCGGCCCGGCGAAGGCGACGCCGACCGACTTCGCCAGGTCGTCCACCGTGATGACGGTCTGGTTGTGTAACGACACCGTGCCGACGACGACGCCCTCGAGAACCCGCAGGCGGCGGACGAGCCGGTCGTCGGTCTTGAGCGTCACCGGGACGAGCCGCGGGTTGCCGCGGTCAGGGGCGGCGTTGCCGTTATAAAAGTTGCCGTTCAGGAAGCCGCGGCCGCCGAGGAAGACCATCTCGTTGAAGTCGGACGCGGCCGGGGCCGGCAGCGGGTGCGCGACGGTGAGCGGCCGGGTCGTGTCGTCCTCGGCGCGGCTCAGCCGGACCTCGTGCGTCTGCTCCCAGTGCAGGTCGGCCGGCACCGCCACGTCGAGGTGGATGACGACGTGGCCCGAGCCGCGGATCACCCGGTTGGCGGCGAAGCGGCCCGGCAGCGCCGTCACCCGCACCGGCCCGCCGCGGTCGGCCGAGAGGGGCACCGCGGCGTCGGCCCCGGCGTCGGCCCACAGGACCGGCACGAGGTTGGCCGTCGTCGCGGGGCCGGTCGGGCCGTTGTAGTAGCTGCGCCGCACGGACGGCACGGCGTTCTCGGCACCGGCCGCGGGCGGGGCGTCCTCGCGGAAGAGTTCGACCAGGCCCGCGGCCCGGCGGAACTGCTCGACCGCCTCCCAGGTGGGGACGCCGGCGGTCGTGACGCTCACCAGGCGGGCCGGGTCGGTCACCCGCGCCGCGTCGAGTTGCAGGTTCGCCCCGGTGATCTTGCGCAACTCCGCGACCGCCTTGTCGAGCGGGACGCTGCGGAAGTCGAGGGCCACCGCGCGGGGCTTGAGCAGCCGCGCGCCCTCGGCGTGGCGGGTCAGCGCGTCGAGCAGGCCGGCGGCACGCTGGCGGACCTCGGCGTCGTCCGAAGTCGCCGCGGCGCGGCCCAGCGCCGGCAGCGCGTCCGGCTCCGCCCCGCGGCTCAGCAGTTCCGCCTGCGCCGACTCGCGCTCGGCGAAGTCGGCCGACCCCAGCCGGGCCACCACCGCCTCGATCGGGGCCGGCGGGGTCGGCCCGGCCGCGGCCGCGGGGGCCAGGGCGAGGAGCGTCACAAGCAGGGTTCGGCCGCGCCAGGGGTGCATAGGGCGATCCTTCGAGAAGCCAGGGTGCCCCGACATCGTAAACCCCGTGCGGGCGCGGAACAATCAATCCCCGCGAAATTCGGCGCAAGCCCGCCGCAACGGTGCGTGACGACGCGGACTTTGCGGCTCGGGCGAAGTGGGCGCTCGCGATTTCCTCAAGTCCGGGCCGCGCCGTGCCGATGACTGTGAGTTGGCGTTGTGCGTTCGGGGCGGCCGGGGTACACCTCCGCGAACGGCCCGCGACGGATCGCGGCCGCGGAACTCGCGCCCAGGATGGCACCTCGCATGGCCCGGCTCGCCCGCCCGCTGGCAGTCCTCACGCTCGCCCTCCTCCCATTGGCCGCGTCCGGCCAGGCCCCCCAGCCGCCGCTGCCGCCCGCCGACCCGGCCGGTTCGCTGCAAGAGGCGTCGCGGCTATTCAAACTCGGCACGGCCCAACCGGCGCGGTTCGCCGAGGCCGCCAAGTTCTTCGCGGCGGCGTTCCGGGCGGTCGAGATGTCGCCCGACCAGCTCGACGCCTGGGCCTACTGCCGCGTCCGCCTCGCCTACGACCGGCTGCACAAGGCCCCGGCCGACGCCGCGACCGCGACCGAAGTCATCGCCGAAGTCGAGGAGGCCCTTCGGCTCGCCCCGAGTCAGGACAAGTTGCAGACCCTCGGCGCGACCCTGATCGCCGACGCCACCCGCCGCGGCGGGCGGGCGACGGCCCCTGCATCAGTCGCGGCGACGGTCGCCCCCGCCGACGCGGCCGTCGAGACGGCGAACTTCCGCGTCGTCTCCGGCGGCAACGCCCCGGCCGCCGCGGCGGTCGCCCGCGCCGCCGAGGAGTCACGCGCCGCGATCGTCCAGCGCTGGACCGGCCACGCCGCTGCCGACTGGCCCGCGAAGTGCGTCGTCACGCTGCACGCGACCGGCGCGGCGTTCGCCCAGGCGGCGAAGGTGCCGGCCGGGCAGCGCGGCCGCGCCGCGGTGGACTTGGCCGACGGCCGCGTCACCGCCCGCCGGCTCGACCTGTCGCTCGACGGCGACCTCGCGACGCTGACCGCCGACGTGTTGCCGCGCGAACTGACGCACGCGGTGTTGGCCGAGCTGTTCCCCGCCGAGCCGCCGCCGCTGTGGGCCGCGTTGGGCATGGCCGTGCTCGCCGCCGGCGACGCGGAGCAGGGCCGCTACCGCGCGACCTTCGCCCGCTGCGCCGAGGCAGGGACGCTGCCGACCGCCGCGGCGCTGATGCAACGCCAGACCGCGCCGGCGGAGCAGGCGACCGAGTTCCACGTCGGTAGCGCCGCGCTGGTGGCCGTACTCGTTCGCTGGCGTGGCGAGGCGGAGTTCCTGTCGTTCCTGAACCTGTCCCGCCGCTACGGCCCCGAGAAGGCCGCCCGCCAGGTGTACGGCGTCGAAAGTTTGGCGCAACTCGAAGGCGTGTGGAAGAAATCGATAACCACCCGGTAGGATGTCTGTCTCATTGCCAAGTCGTCAGACTGGCAACTGGCGGGGCCGGTTGCCGATGAGAAATTCTCCTTTCTCCTTGACCGCATTCTCGGTCTGGCAGTAGTATGACAGGCGTTCGGCGAAGTTTTTGACCCAGAAGGGGGCCGGACCGCATCGCCTCGCCTGAACACAGAAGCCGACCCCTCAACCGGCCCCCCGTTTCCGGCAATCGGTTTACCCTTCCCGCCAATTGGCAGACGTGTCTCCTGGACGTGACCTATTTTTTCTTGACACCAGTTTGTGAGAAATGTGTCGAACGATTCTCGATATTTTCTTGCCCAACATTGTGGAGTTTTGACATGGCCTCCCCAGACACCCCCGCTCGCCGGTCTGGGTTCACGCTGATCGAACTGCTGGTCGTGATCGCGATCCTCGCCATCCTGATCGGACTCCTCCTGCCCGCCGTCCAGAAGGTCCGCGAGGCGGCGGCCCGCAGCACCTGCCAGAACAACTTGAAGCAACTCGGCCTGGCCGCGCTGAACTACGAGGGCGTCTACGGCAACCTGCCGCCGGGCTACAACGGCCTCGTCACCGACCGCAACAATGGCGAGGCCGGGTACTCGGGCCTGAACTGGCCGGCGACCAGCACGCTGGTCTACCTCCTGCCGTACCTGGAGCAAGGCAACGTCTACCAGCAACTGCCCGCCAACCTGACGGCGACCCCGCAGCCGCTGCCGTCCCCGCAAACGGGCTACTGGTACGTGACGGGGAGTGACCCCGCTTTGGCCCTGTCGCAGACGACGATCAAGGCCTTCCTCTGCCCGTCCGACCCGGCGGGCGAGCGGACCGACACGGTCACCCGGTTCCTGTTCGCCAACACGGACGCGACCGGGGCCGCCGCCCTCGGGGTCGCCGTGATCTCGCCCGCCAAGGACTTCGGGGTCGGCAAGACGAACTACGCCCCCGTCGCCGGGGCGTTCGGCAACCGCGCCAGCACGTCGTCGCCCTTGTTCGGCCCCGGCATCAACCTCAACGCCTACGCCGGGGTCTACTACAACCAGAGCAAGACCCGGATGACCGCGATCACCGACGGGTCGAGCAACACCCTGGCGTTCGGCGAGGGCGTCGAGGGCCGCTTCGGGCCGGTCGGGCGGCGGGCGGTCTGGCCGTGGATTTGCGTCGGGCCGATCGGCACGGGCACGGACATCCTCAACGCCACCGACGAGCCCCGTGCGATGCAGCGCTTCGTCAGCCGCCACTCGGGCGTCGTGCAGTTCTCGCTGTGCGACGGCTCCGTGCGGGGCTTGCGGGCCGCCCAGGGCGTGGGCCGGTACGCCGTCGGCGGGCCGGTCAGCGCCGAGTGGACGGCCCTCCAGAGGATGGCCGGGCGGGCGGACGGCGAGGTCATCGACCCCGATAGCCTCTAGCCCGCGACTCGGCACCGGATTTCCTGAGCCGGAGCGGGCGACTCCGTTCGAGGGGCCGTAACCCGTTTCCGCGGTCGGAGGGATTCCCGTGAAGCTCGCTCTCGTGACGGCCCTCGCCGCCTTCCTCGTCGCCGGCTGTGGCGACTCGACCCCGCCGACGAAGTCGATCGCCCGCCCGCCCGGCGACTTCAAGGACGAGCCGACTTTCGACACCAAGCCCCCGAGGCCGCAGCCCGCCGCCCACGTCGGCAAGGAGTTACCGCCCGCACGCGGCGCGTTTCCGTAGATTGGCCGGGTGGCGCGGACCGCGCCGACTCCCCGCCCGACTCCCCGCCGAGTACCCCCACGCCATGCGGCCCCACCCAACCTCGCCGCGCGGCGGCTTCACGCTCATCGAACTCCTCGTCGTCATCGCCATCATCGCGATCCTGATCGGGCTGCTGCTGCCGGCGGTGCAGAAGGTCCGCGAGGCGGCGTCGCGGATGAGTTGCACCAACAACCTGAAGCAAATGGCCCTGGCCTGCGTGAACTACGAGGGCGTCAACCAAAAGTTCCCGGCGTCGAACACCAACGTCGCACCATTCAACGGCTGGGCGGCGCTCATCCTGCCGCAGTTGGAGCAGGAGAACGTCCGCAACATTTACGTCTTCACCGCCAACTGGTACGACCCCGCCAACGCGACCGCCCGCGCTGTTCCGGTCAAGACGTTCCTGTGCCCGAGTGCCAACGGCAGTCGCGTCGGGCTGTCGGACTTCGCGGGCGTCCCCGGTTCGCCGTTCACCGGGGCCGCCTGGGACTACACCAACGTCGCCGTCGTCGCCCCGGCCCTGCTGACGTACCTCGGCTACGCGGACGGCCCGCTGTTCGCCAACACCTGGCGCGGGGTCATGAGTTCCAAAGGCTCGACAGTCGCGGAGATCACCGACGGCCTGTCGAACTCGATCCTGATCACCGAGGACGCCAACCGCCCGGAGTTCTGGGTCAAGGGCAAGCGGGTCACGGATCTGGCCCCGGTCGGCTACGGCGGCGCGGGGCCGGGGGCGGTGTTCGGCGGGGTGTGGGCCGACCACCAGAAGGGCTTCGGCATCGACGGCGCGTCGGCCGACGGCTTCATGCCGGTCGGCGAGTGCGCAATCAACTGCACCAACTCGTTCGAGGTGTACGCTTTCCACCCCAACGGCGCGAACGCCGCGATGGCCGACGGCAGCGTGCGGTTCCTTCGCGACACGATGACGATCCGCACCCTGGCGGCGCTGAGTACTCGCGCCGGCGGCGAAGTCGTGGCGGTGGACTGATCAGTCCGCCCGCGTCACCAGCCCCGCGACCAGGACCGCGACGCCCACCAGGCCGGCGTACACGGGCGGGTAGCCGAGGACGTTCTGGTGCGTCCCCAGGACCGACGCCCCGGCCCAAACGATTACGCCCGCCCCGCCCACGGCGACGAGCATCCCGAACAGCTTCTTCACGGCGACCTCCCAGAACGGAACGCGGGCTACGCGGAGCCTAGTTCACGATCTCGGC
>JANXTD010000612.1 GCA_025352585.1 Fimbriiglobus sp. | reverse complement strand
CCCGGTGACTACTTCTTGATCTCGACCTTCGGGTCGGTGATCGTCAGCTTGACCACGTCCTTTTCCTTCTTCTCGACCACGACGCCGGTCACTTTGGCGTCGGCGGGGGCTTGGCAGCACTCTTTGTGGTAGCTTTCCTTGCCGCCCTTGTCGGCGAGGTAGTACTTGACTTCCTTCTTGGTCTTCTCGTCGGTGACGAGGAAGGCGTGGCCGCAGGCCTTAGTTTCCTTCAACTCGCACTTGGTGCAGACGAGCTTGCCTTCGAGGGTGACCTTCTCGGCCTTCTTGTCTTCCTTCTTGTCTTCGGCGGCGACGTACGACGTGACGCCCAGCAGGGCGACGCCCAACATCATGGCGAACAGTTGGCGAACCATCTCAAAGTCTCCGGGTCGGAAAGGGGGACGGGCGGGTTGACTCGACACCACTGTATCGGATGACCGGGCGGAAGACTACTTGAAAACCGCCCGAGGCGACTCAACGCCACGCGAAGACCAAGACTTCGGGCGTCGCCAGGACCGGCCGGCCGCGGCGGGCCAGGGCCTCGGCGAGGTCCGGCTGGCCGGCGTACTCGGCGAAGTCGGTCACCACGAGGTACTCGTAGCCGGCCGCGCGGTAGGCCGTCAGCCGGTCGTCGGCCGTCGCCGGCCGCTCGGCCCCGGCGGCGAGCAGGAAGGTTAGGTCCGACCGGCGCGGCCAGACGGCGACGCGCAGGTTCGCCACCGCCTCGAAGACGTAGCCGTAGTCGGCCGTGACCGCGACCGCCCGCGCGCCGAGCGGCAGGGCCTCGCGGGCCGCCAGCGCCGCCGTGCCCTGCGCCCGCTCCTTGGCGTACTCGGCGGCCAGCCCGGCCTGGGTGTGCTTCGAGTGCCGCCACGGCCCGACCCACGGCGTCTTCGCCACGACGACGTAACGCGCCAGGCAGCCGGCGACGACGGCGGCGACCAGCAGGTCGGCCCGGCGCGACGGCCGCAGTGCCGCCCCGGCGAGCCACAGCAACCCCGCCGCGACCCACCCCGCGCCCAGGGCGACGGGGACCAGCAGCGTCGTGTGGTAGTAAGTGTGCGTCGAGCAGTGGTAGGTGAAGACCGCCACGAACGCGGCGTGGCCGGCGAACAGCCCGGCCACCAGCGGCACCCCCCGCCACGCGGCCAGGGCCGCCCCCGCCAGCCCGACCGCCAGCGGGGCGAACCCGACCGCGTCGTGCAGCATCTGGGCGAGCTTGCGGTAGAAGTCGGCGTCGCCCAGGAGGTGCGGCTGAATCTCGCCGCCCCGCTGGTTGAGGGCCACGGCCACGTACGCGACCGAGGGCAGCGCCAGCAGCAGCGTGAACAGCCCGGCGGCGGCGGCCCGGCGCGGCCACCCCCCGGCGGCGCGGGCACCCAGGGCCAGCGCGGCGAACCCGGCGGCCAGCGGCGGCAGCATCGTCCCCGGCTTGACCAGCGCCGCCAGGCCGCACACGACACCGGACGCGGCCGTCTCGCGCCAGCCGAAGTCGCGGCCCGGCCGGGACAGGTGCCACGCCGCGAAGGCGAACCCCAACACGGCCGTCGATTCGGTCTGGAAGCTGCGCGACACCATCAGGCCGAACGGCGCGAAGAGTAGGTACGTCAGCGCGACGACCCCGGCCCAGCGGCTGCCCGTCTGGCGGGCGACCGCGCCGGCGACGAGCCACCCGGCCGCGGCCCAGAACGCGGTGGTGAAGAGCTTCGAGACCCAGGGGATTTCGTGGCCAGTGACGGCGTAGGTCGCGGCGACGAGCGCGGGCAGGACCGGCGGGCTGACGACGTGCCCGAAGCGGGCCTCCACGAACCACGCCGCGCGCTCCGGGGTCCGCGCGGCCGGGTCGGCGGCGACCCACAGGGACCGCGCCGCCAGCGCCGACTCGTACTGCACGGAGTTGAAGAAGGGGAACGGCCACTCGGTCACGTCCACGAGCCGCCAGCCGACGCCCAGGGCGGTCGCCACGAGGGCGACGGCCAGGGCGAGTCGGTCGGCGAGGGCGCGGCCGGCGGGCGGGGCTACGGTGTCGGGCACGGCGCGGACCTCCAAACGCCCCGCGATGCGTGCTACTCCGCCTTCGGGGCCATCTCGGCGTCCGAGACGCTGATGTCGTCCTGGTCGTCGGACTTCAGCGGGTCGAACGGGTACTCCTCGTACTCGGCCGTGGCCAGCACCGTCTCGAGCGCCCGCCGCTCCAAAAGCTCGGTGGCGAGGGCCTCGAGCATGTCTTCGCGCTCCATGCGGGCCTTGACCTTGCGGGGCGACTCGCCGCTGCGGTCGGCGATCGCCTCGATCTCGGCGTCGATGTCCTCGTCCTCGATCTCGAGCTTCTCGATCTCGGCGATCTTCTGGAGGACGAAGTGCTCCTTGAGCGCCGCGGCGGTCGTCCGGATCACGTCCTGTTCGAGCACGCGCTGGCGGCCGCGGATCTGCTCGTCGTTCATGCCCGAGCTGCGCATCTCCATGACGCGGCGTTGCAGCGTCTTGCGGGCCTGGCGCACCAGCAGGTCTTGCGGCAGGTCGAACTTCGCCTCCTTGGCGAGCGACTCGAACACGCTGGCCCGCGCGGCGTTGCGCTGGGTGTACTCCATGAAGCGGTTGAGCCGCGCCCGGACGTACTCGCTATACTGCTCGGCGTTGCGGACGCCGAAGTTCTCGTACAGCGCCTCGGTCAACTCCGGCTTGCGGGTCGCCTTGATCTCCTTGATCGTGAACGCCGCCTGGACCTTGGCCCCGCGCAGGCTCTCGGTGCCGACCTCCTGCGACAGGGTGATGTCCACCGTGCGCGTGTCGCCGACCTTGGCCCCGGTCATCTGCGCGCCGAAGTCCTGGGCGACGCCGTCGGAGAGTGCGAGCCGCTTCTCGACCTTCAGGGCGATCTCGTTGACCTTGTTCAACTCCTTGTCGCCGTCCTTGATGACCGCATCGACGGTGACCGTGTCGAACAGCGCGACGGTGGCGTTGTCGCCCTTGGGGACGAGCGAGCCGTACGGCTCGAGCAGGCGGTCGCCTTCTTTGGCGATCTCGGCGTCGCTGAAGTCGTGGACCGGCTTCTTGACCTTGAGGTTCTTGTAGCTCGGCAGGTCGAACTCGGGCCGGACTTCGATGCGGAACTCGTAGACCATCGGGCCGGCTTCGGGGATGAGCACACTGCCGGGGTCGAGTTCGGGCGGGCTAAGCGGGCTGAGGGTCGAGTCCTCGGCGAGTTGCTCGAGGCTGGCCATCAGGAGCTGCGTCTTGGCCTCGCCGTAAACTTCGTTCTTGAACTTGCGCTCGATGATCTTGCGGGGGGCCTTGCCGGGCCGGAAGCCGGAGATTTGCGCCGGGTTCTTGAGCATCAGGTCGGAGAACTTCTCCTCGATCAGCGCGTCGATGGCGACGCGGGCGATGGTCACCTTAACGTGCTTGCGGCACGGCCCGGCGTCGGAGATCTCGACCTCCTGCGGCAACTTCGTCATCACGGGGACGGCGTCAATGGGAGTGCCATCCTCGGTGGTAATGGCAGTGCCGTCCTCAGTAACAAGCGCCGTTTCATCAGCCATGATGCATCTCAACTGGGTTACGTGGGGGTCGGGAAATAAAGATAGCCGGGAAGCGACCCGCGGGTGAACGCTGGGGCTTCCCGGCTATCGTGCTGAACCGAGAGACTCAAGAAAGCGGGTGATGGGACTCGAACCCACGACAACCTCGTTGGCAACGAGGTACTCTACCACTGAGTTACACCCGCACTACTCACACTAAACTCTAAGGCCTCGCCGGGGCGATTCAAGGGGAACTTCCGAAGAAGCCGCCAAGAGTGCGGAAGGCAAAGTGCAGAGTGCAGAATGCCGAACCGCAGCCAAAGACGCGCTTCCGGCTCGCCCGGTTCGGTATAAACTACCGCACTGCCCGCTTCCCTTCGGACGGCCCCGCGATGCGCTTGCCCCTTGCTGTGGCCTTCCTGCTCACCCTGGCCGCGACCACTCGCGCCGGCTCGTCGAGCAGCCTGCTCGACCTCACGGCCGACGGCACGCGCCTGCTCGTCGCCAACACCGACACCGGCAGCGTCAGCGTCATCGACGTGAAGGCCCGCCAGAAGCTCCTCGAAGTCGCCGTCGGCGACCACCCCGAGGGCGTCGCCTGGGCCGGCAACCTGGCCCTTGTGACCGTCTACGGCGACGACGCGGTGCAATTCCTGGACACGACCACCGGCAAACTGGTTCACACGCTTTCGGTTGCCGACGAGCCGTACGGGATCGTTACGACGCGCGACGGCAAGTTCGCCTACGTCAGCCACGACTACCCGGGCACGGTCAGCGAAATCGACGTGGCGGCCCGCAAGGTCACGCGCACGTTCGCCGTGGGCAACGGCTGCCGCGGGCTGGCGATTTCGAGCGACGGGGCGGCGCTGTACGTCACCGAGTTCTACACCGGGACGCTGGTCGCCGTGGACCGAGCGAGTGGCAAAGTCAGCGACCGCTGGCCGGGGCAGGAGCAAGACAACCTTGCGAGGCACGTCACCCTGCATCCCAAGCGCGGCAAGGCGTACGTCAGCCACATCCGCAGCCGGGTGACCGCCCACGACGCCCGCGGCTCGATCTTCCCGCACGTGAGCTTCTGCGACCTGACGCCCGCCAAGCCCGGCGAGAAGCGGCGGCGGTCGATCGCGCTCGACACCTACGACGGTAACTTCGTCGTCACGAACCCCTGGGAGTCCGCGCTGTCGCCCGACGGCACGAAGATTTACACCGTCTTCTCGGGTACCAACGACCTGTACGTGTCGAAGGTGATCGACGACGACTACCAGGAGATGGAGCGGATCGGCCACGCGGTCACCGTCGGCCGGCACCCGCGTACGGTCTGCGTGTCGCCCGACGGGCGCGAG
>JANXTD010000594.1 GCA_025352585.1 Fimbriiglobus sp. | reverse complement strand
GCCGGTGAGGCCAGGGTGACGGCAATAAAGAAGAAGGCGTACAGCCCCGAGCAGGTCGTGAAGCTCTTGCGGGGCGTCGATGCGGCGCTGGCGGCCGGCAAGACCGTGGAGGTGGACCTCCCCACGGTTGGCGGACAGTGAGTTGAGGGTGGATTCTCTGACAGGAGGGTTCACTCACGGCGAACGCGAAGGTCAACGGTCGGCGGGAGTTCAACGGCATCCGGTGCAGCATGAGCCGCCGCGGGGACTGCTCTCTGCAACGCGCCGACGGAGTCGTCCTTCGCGACCTCGGAGAAGGAGTTGGTGCACCACGAGGAGTACGCGACGCGAGCCGAGGCGAAGGCGAGTCTCTTCGAGTACATCGAAGTGTTCTACAGCCGCGAGCGTCGGCACAGCGCGCTGGGGTACGTCGCCCCGGCGCAGTTCGAAGGCAACGAATACTCCTAACTGACCGTCCGTTTTCCGTGGGGAATTCCAAATGGCCAAGTCAAAGTCTACTCCCAGTCAAGCGGTCGAGATGGCACCCAAGGCGGACCACCTGCTCCCATTGCATCCTGCCGGGGTGAGTCCCGAGGCCTGGGCAATTGCCGCTGCGGGCGGTCCCGAATTGCAAAAATTGCTGCTGTGCCTCCACTTCGTATATGGCATTCTGCTAACTGGAGGTGCCCAAGAAGCAGAAAGAGCGGCGCTCGCAGCACGCATCCTCATAAACGACGACAACATTGTCATCACAACGACGATCAAGCAGAAGCGGAGTATTCAGGTCGGAGCATTCTTCACCGTGAAGCGGGGCCTCGGCATCGGCGTCAAAAGACTCTCGAAGGACACACACAAGGAGCTGGTCAAGATCACCAGACGTGACCTCGCAAAAGCGAGCTTGGGCAAGGCTACCGTTGGCGCAAGCACTCCCAGGAAGCAGCACGGGCTTGGTGGGGAGTAGCGAGAAGGCCGAACCAGGCGCAGGCTCACCCGGCACCTACCGCGAAGACACGACTCGTCGCAACGCACTTGGCGAAGACGACCTCGACACACCCGATCGGGCACCATCTCTCCGCGATCAAAGCCTCGCTCATACCGCCCCTCCGCCCTCGACCCCGCGTTTCACCGACGGGATGTGTCCCTGCCATCGTCGCCCCGACGGCTACGTATCGCAAGCGTAATGTCCGGCCGTCAACCCTGCGTCACCTCGACCGGCGGCGCGGCGTACAGGTCGGCGTCGGCCAACTCGGCGTAGAGCCGCTCGACTTCGGGCAGCACCTCGACGAACGCCTCGACGACGGCGGGGTCGTACAGCGTCCGCGCGCCGCAGCGCACCATGACGGCGGCGTCGGCCGGGTCGTGGGTGCGGCGGGACTCCTCGTAGCCGACGGCCACGGCCGCCACCCGCGCCCCGGCCGGGATGTCGTCGCCGGCGAGGCGGTCGGGGAAGCCGGTGCCGTCGTGGCGCTCGTGGTGGTGCCGCACGACGGCGCGGGCCTGCCGCAAGCCGGGCAGCGAGTCGCCGTGGGTCTGGGCGAGCGCGTCGAGGATGGCGTCGCCGCGGGCCGGGTGCTGCTCGTAGGCGTGGCGGTCCGACGCACTTCGCGGGCCGGCCCCGATCCCGTCGTCCGGCGTGGCGAGCAGGCCGAGGTCGTGCAGCGTCGCGGCCTGGCCCAACTCGGCGACGGCCCGCGGGTCGGCGAAGGCGACCCACTCGGGCGCGCCGGCCAGCCGCCCGGCGAGCAGCCGCGCGACCGCGGCGACGCGACCCTGGTGCGCCGACGACTCCCCCGGCCGGGCGGCGGCCGCGGCGGCCAGCGCGGCGACGACGGCTTGCCGGGCGAGGCCCGCCTGCAACGCCGACGCCTTGGCGACGCCCTCGGCGTGGCGCAGGGCGTCGTCGGGGGTCGCCTCGGGGTCGGCGAACTTGCCCAACTCGGCCGCGACTTGCGCCGCCGTCGGCCGGCCGCCGGGGGTGCGGGCCAGCATCCGCGCCAACAGAAGGTCGAGGGGTTGCGGCAACTCGGGGCGGAGTTCGCGCAGCCGCCGCGGCCGGCCGGCCAGGATCGCCGCGACCGCCTCGGAGGCCTTCGCGCACTGCGGGTACGGCAACTGCCCGGTCAGCGCCCAGAACAGCGTCGCCCCCAGGCCGTAGACGTCGGCCGGCTCCCCCGCCGTGGCGGCGTCCTGGAGTTGCTCCGGGGCCAGGAACTCGACGCTGCCGACCAGCGAACCGGGCCGGGTCAGCGTCGAGGCGAAGTCGCGCGCCAGGCCGAAGTCGATGAGCGTCACCCCGCCGGCGGCCGTCAGCAGGAAGTTCGACGGCTTCACGTCGCGGTGGATGACGCCCGCCGCGTGGCAGGCGGCCAGCGCCCGCGCCGCCTGCCGGCCCCACCCGGCGGCGACCGCGACCTCGGCGGTGCCGTGCGCGTAGACGTGCTCTTCGAGGTCGCCGCCGGGGAGGTAGTCCATCACGAGGTAGACCGCGCCCGGCTGGCCGTCGGCGGCGGGCAGCCGGCCGGCGTCGTGGACCCGCACGACGTTGGGGTGGTCGAGCCGGCCGAGCGCCTTGGCCTCGCGGAAGAACCGCGTCACCGCGTCGGGGCTGAGTTCCGGGGTCAGCGCCACGACCTTGATCGCGGCCGGCCGGCCCAGCAGGGCGTGCTCGCCGCGGTAGACGACGCCGACGCTGCCGCTACTGAGGCGGTCGAGCACGCGGTAGCCGCCGTAGGCCAGGCCGTGGCAGCGCCCGGCCAGCGCCCGCCCCGCCACGTAGCGCGTCACCACGCGGTAGCCGACGAGGGCGTCGGCGACGCGCTCGCGGGTGGTCAACTCGCCGAGGCGTGGCCCGAGCTTCGCGAAGAACTCGGGGAGTCCGTCGGCGTCGAACAGGCCGGCGTGCGCCAACTCGCCCAGGAAGAGTCGCGCGGTCGGCGGCAGCCCCGGCCCCCCGAGTTCGGCGACCCGCGCGGCCGGCGGCGTCGGCGCGCTCGCGGCCGCCGGGCGGGGGGTCTGGCGGACGGTCGTCAGGGCGGGCAACTTGTTCATGGGCACGCAACGGGGCCAAGGGGGATCGCCGGGGCGTCCCAACGCTAGGACGGGGCGGGGGCTTAGCAAGCGACCGCCGGGAAACCGCGCGGCGGGGGCTTACCGCTGGCCGGGGGCTGTGCGATAATGCCGGCGTAACCCCTTCCCGCGTCAGGAGCCTCGGCCGTGCGTAACTTGTGGACCCGTCGGATCGTCGGGGCGACTGCTGTGGTCGGCCTCGCCGCCTGGAGTTTGAGCGCCAAGGAAGTCAACCCGCTGCCCGAGGCCAGTAGTGCGGCCGTCGGGGCCGCCGACATCGCCTTCCTCCAGAAGGGCCTCGCCAAGACCCCGGTCGCGCGCGAAGTCCCCACGCTCAAGGCCGTCGCCATGCTCGTGGCGCTCAACGCCCAGCACCAGATGGACGGCAAGGACGGGGCCAAGATGGCCGGCCTGCGCGACGCCGCCCTGGCGGTCGCCGACGCCGTCGGCAAGAAGGACTTCGCCGGTGCCAAGGCCGCCGCCGCCGGGCTCGCCGAGGCCAAGCCGGCCGCCGCCGCCAAGCCGGTCAAGATCGACGAGCTGATCACCGCGCACAAGTTCGACCTCGACCAGTTGATGTCGAGCTTCCGCAAGGGGACCGTCGGCGGGCTGAACCTCGAGGCCGACGTGAAGGCTCAGTCGAAGGCCGTGACCGACCCCAAGGCCGCCGCGCTGATCGCCGGCCGCATCGCCCTCATCGGCGAGTACACCCTGGCCTTGCCGCCCGACGGGATCGACGCCGCGAAGAAGCAGAAGTGGGACGCCTGGAGCAAGGAGATGACGGACCTGGCCGTCGAGGTCTCGACCGAAGCCGCCCAGGGGCCGACCGCCGACAAGGCGAAGATGAGCAAGAAGTTCCGCGACCTCGACGCCAACTGCAACGCCTGCCACACGGTGTTTCGGAACTAGCAATCGGGTATTGGGTGTGGGGCATGGGGTGTGGTCAGACCGTATGGCCACGCTTCCGTTGGAGTCGGGTGAACGCCCACGTCCCTGCCGCGATCGCGAGTAGCCCCACGGCGACCGCCGCCCCGCGGTGCCAGCCGGTGCGGGCTTCGCGAGATGGCCCCTCCGAAATCGCTCCCGCTTCGGCGACCCCTTGCGGCACGGTGATGACCGTCGTCGTGGCGTGGCCGTCGCCGGCGTCCAGGCGGACCGTGTAGCGCCCCGCCGGCGGTGCTGCGAACGACCAGACTCCAGCGGCGTCCGTCGTGCCCTCGGCGACGAGCGAGCCCGCCGCGTCCCGGACGGTGACCTTCGCGTCGGCGGCCGGCTCGTCGTCGTCGAAGAAGGCTTCGATCCGCACGCTAGCGCCGACCAACTTCGCCGTGACGCCGACGGCGTGGGCGTGCGCCAGGGCCGGCAGGGCGAGTAGCGTCAAGAGTATCCAAACGAGGCGCGTCATGGGCGGCTGCCGAGGCGTGGGCGTGTTACGGTTTACCGGCAGGTAATACTACGCCGGCGGCGGGGCAGTCGCCATGGCAATCCCGCGTATCGTGACGGCGTGTGGTTCGGCTTCGCGGGGGAGTTTCGATGTCCGACATCGTGCGGTTCTCGGTGTCGCTCGAAACCGACCTGCTGACCGGCTTCGACCGCTACTGCGCCGACGGGCAACTCGCCACGCGCAGCGAGGCGGTGCGTCAACTCATCCGGGAGAAGCTCACCCAGGTCGCCGTGGCCCGCGACGCCGGCGACGTGGCCGCGAGCCTCACGCTCGTCTATGACCACCACCGCGCCAAGCTGACCGACAAGATGATCGAGATCCAGCACCAGAGCGCCGACTGCGTGGTGTCGAGTATGCACGTGCACTTGACGCACGACCTGTGCATGGAGTTGATCGCCCTTCGCGGCCCGGCCGCCGAGTTGCACCGGCTCGCCGCGGAACTGAGCGGCCTGAAGGGCATCCACCAGGCGCAACTCGTCGTCGCCCGCGCCGACGGCGTGGCCCACGGCCACACGCACTGACCTCCTGGCGAGCCGTCGGCGTGAGCGGGCGGTTTCTCAGGCGTGCGAAGTCCCGAAAACCGTCTCGCCGCGGAGACGCCGAGGCGGCTCGCGATGTGCGTCGCGAAATCGAGGTTGTTCGTGTCGTGATCGAGCGCCGTGGTGCGCGCGCCGCCGTACATCCCGACCGACAGCGAGTAAAAATCGCGCGTACCGAGAGCAAGGAGCATGCGGTTCGCGTCGACGTAGCTCTGGCAGACGGCGCGGAGCCACTCCA
>JANXTD010000559.1 GCA_025352585.1 Fimbriiglobus sp. | reverse complement strand
ATGCAACGCCGGATCAGTGCCTCGGTCGAGGGGGAGGAATTCCCCCCGACGTTGTGCTCACTTCGTCCCCCGGACCCGTTCCAACGCCGTTACCGCGTGGGAGCGGACAGTCGGGTCTTTGTCCTTCGCCGCTTCTTCGAGGGCCGACCCCGCGGAGGCCGCCGGTGTCCCGATCTTGGAAAGCCCCAGCACCGCCGCGTCACGGACTTTGGCGTCCTTGTCCTTCACGGCTTCGATCAGGGCCGGGACGGCACGGGGATCGACCGGCCCGACGTTACCGAGAACCTCAGCGGCCTTCTTGCGGGTCTTCGGGTCGGGGCTTCTGACTGCCTCCAGCCAGTGTTCGACCGGCTCGCCGCCGAAATACTTCTCCTTCGGAACGTCAGACCGGCTACAACCGAACAGGCACAGGGAGAGCATGAGCGAGAGGGCCGCGGGTCGCATCACTGGTCCCCCGTGAGGTCGCCGTCGGCCCGCGTCCCCATCGCCCAGTACGCCAGCCGGTCAGCCGGCGGGGGCGACCCCTTGACGCCGCCGGGGTTCCGGACGAACCGCACGGAGCCGTCGCCGAAGACGTGGTTCGCCCCCCCGGTGTGGAAGCTCGAAGGGTCGTCCGTGCCGCCGTCGTTCGACTGGTCGAGGGTGGGGTTGATGACGTTGGCGTGCAACAGGACGAACTGGTCCGGGTCGAAGTCCATGTTCGGGTTCCCGGCGAAGGCGGGGTTCTTCGGGCCGAGTCGCTGTCTTGCACCGGGGATCGCACCCGCCCACGTCCCTTCAGAGATTCCACACGCCCGCTCCGCGACTAAAGCAGTGTGGCTGGTCCCGTCCGTGATGTCGGTGATCCTCGTCCTGCTGTTGCGGTAGAAGCAGCCGTGGAACCGCCCGCCCTCGTCACCGGTCGAGACTTCCGACTCGTCCGCACCGACGAATGCGGCGTAGCTGGACGGTGCGGCCATGATGCCCGACAACTGCACGCCGCCCGGCCCGTACACCGGAAACGGCTCGGCTTGGATGTCGGAGGGGCAGGAGTAAATCTTGACCTTCTGACGGAGCAGCGGTGAAGTAGCCACCGACTGGCTGAGGCTCGCCTGCGAGCGGAACAGGTTGTCCTGCTCGACGTGAGGCAGGATGTAAAACGCCCAACCCCAACCGGGGCCGACATCCCCGCCCGGCCCGGCGACCGCCGTAAACCCCGGAGGGAACACTTGGTTGGCGTCGTGGTAGTTGTGAAGGCCGAGACCGATCTGTTTGAGGTTATTGGTACAACTCATCCTCGACGCCGCCTCCCGCACCTTCTGGACGGCGGGGAGGAGTAAACCGATGAGGACGGCGATGATGGCAATGACCACCAGCAACTCGATCAGTGTGAAGGCGTGGCGGGCGGTTCGAGGACGATCCTGCACTGCGTTACTGCTCGGAAAAGTTGCGCCACCGCTCAGCGGTCAGTACAGATCAACAGCCCATTGTTGAGACTCGATCTCGACAAGAATCAGGATAAGTCGTGTCCTCTTTGTCCGCAAGGTGAAACGTCCAAAAATTCGTAGCTGTTGAAAATGGCTGTTCGAGTCGGTGATTCCTGCCGAAGCCGGTCGATGCTACCGCTCACAACTTGACTAGCCGTTTCGGGACGACCTTCACCGGGGTGACCTCCCCAAATCAGCGGGCGCATGGGCGTGCTTTCGGTAAGCGAAGCGGATACATCAGGTGCTGCCAACCATTCGGAGACTCCGATGAATCGTACCGGCCTGTTCGTACTGTCGCTCCTCGCGTTCGTTAGCGGCGAGGCTCGCGCCGCACTCGGAGTCGCCGCCAGTTCGCCCGACGGGCGGGTGCGAATCGAGGTGTCGCTTCGCAAGGCCGGCGAAGCGGACGCGGTGCCACATTACCGGGTGACGTTCGACGGCAAGGAAGTCGTCGGCCACTCCCGGCTCGGCGTCGAGTTGGAGGGCGACGCCGCGCTGGGCGGGCCGTGCGAGGTGCTGTCCGCGGACGCGAGGCCGGTGCGGGACGAGTTCACCCAGGTCACGGGGAAGCGGCGGGCCGTGCGGGTCGAGGCCGCCGAGGTCACGGTGGCCCTGCGCGAAACGACCGGCACCAGGCGGGTGTGGGAAGTCCACCTCCGCGCGTGTGACGACGGCGCGGCGTTCCGCTACCGCTTCCCGAAGCAGGCCGGGTGGGACGCGCTCGCCGTCAAGCAAGAGCGGACGGAGTTTCGCGTCCCCGCCGACGCCAGGGCGTTCGC
>JANXTD010000496.1 GCA_025352585.1 Fimbriiglobus sp. | reverse complement strand
GGGTCGAACGTCGTCGTCGCCTCGCCCGACTCGCTGCGCATCGAGAGCCGCCTGCGCTCGTTGGACTTCCTCGCCGTCAACGACAGCTTCGAGAACGAGACGACCGCCCACGCCCACGTCGTGCTGCCGGTGGCGCAGTGGGCCGAAGAAGAAGGGACGATGACCAACCTCGAAGGCCGCGTCATCCGCCGGCGGGTGTCGGCCCGCCTGCCGCGCAACGTCCGCACCGACATCCAGGTTCTGCAAGGCCTGGCCGACCGGCTAGGCGTCGGGGAGAAGTTCGCCTTCCGCAACACCGAGGCGGTGTTCGCCGAGCTGCGGCAAGCGACCGCCGGGGCGTCGGCCGACTACTCGGGCATCACCTACGCCAAGATCGACGCGACCGACGGCGTCTTCTGGCCGTGCCCCGACGAGGAGCACCCCGGCACGCCGCGGATGTTCACGGAGCGCTTCCACCACAAGGACGGCCGGGCGAAGTTCTTCCCCGTGACCCACCGCGCCGCCGGGGAGGAGCCGAGTGCCGAGTACCCGCTGACGCTGACGACGGGCCGCTACAAGGAGCACTACAACTCCGGCACGCAGACCCGCCTCGTGAGCCGGCTGGCCGCGTCGAAGCCGTCGCCGTGCGTGCAGTTGCACCCACGTTTAGCAGCGCGGCACGACATTTTGGCCGGCGCGACCGTCGTGATCGAGTCGCGGCGCGGCAAGGCCGAGTTCGTCGCGGACATCACGACCGACGTGCGGCCGGACGTGCTGTTCGTGCCGTTCCATTGGGGCGGCCGCCGCGCCGCGAACGCGCTGACGAATGCCGCGCTCGACCCCGTGAGCCGGATGCCGGAGTTCAAGTACGCGGCCGTGCGCATCGCGGCCGTGAAGGCTTCCCAGCAAGGGGTTGGCGCGTGAAGAAGCGACTCGCGGTGATCGGCAACGGCATGGCGGCGGGGCGGCTCCTCGACGAGTTGACGCGCCGCAACGCCAACCTCACCTATGACGTGACGGTCTACGGCGTGGAGAAGCACGCCGCGTACAACCGCATCCAACTCGGCCGCGTTTTGAACGGCGCGGGCGTCGATTCGATCACGCTCAAGGAGCCGTCGTGGTACGCCAACCACGGCATCCTGCTCGAAGCCGGCGTGCGCGTGCGGCAGGTCAACCCCGTCGGCCGCACCCTCACCACCTGCGACAACCGGACGTTGCCCTACGACGCCGCCGTCTTCGCCACCGGCTCCGCGGCCGTGGTGCCGCCGGTCGGCGGGCTGGCCCTGGCCGACGGCACCCGCAAGCCCGGCGCGTTCGTCTTCCGGACGATCACCGACTGCGAGGCGATTCGAGACTACGCCCACCCCGCGGCGTCGGTCGTCGTCGTCGGCGCGGGCATCCTGGGCCTCGAGGCGGCCAAGTCGCTGTGCGACCTGGGGTTGTACGTGACCGTCTTGCACAACGGCCCGACGCTGATGAACGCGCAGCTCGACCGGCACGGCGGGGCGATGCTGCGGCGGGCCATCGAGAAGATGGGCATCTACGTCCGCACCGAGGCCCGCGTCGCCGAGGTCCTGGGCGAGTCACGCACAGAGGGCGTGCGGCTCGAAAGCGGCGAGTCGATCCCGGCCGAGATCGTCGTCTTCTCGTGCGGCATCGTCCCGCGCACCGAGACGGCGAAGGCCTCCGGGGTGGCGGTGAACCGCGGCATCGTCGTCAACGACCGGCTCTCGACGGCGACGCCGGGGGTGTACGCCGTGGGCGAGTGCGCCGAGCACGACGGCAAGTGCTACGGCCTCGTCGAGCCGATCTGGGAGCAGTGCGCCGTCCTCGCGGACGTGCTGACGGGGGCCAACCCGCGCGCCCGCTACTTCGGCTCGAAGGTTTACACGCGGCTCAAGGTCGCCGGGGTCGAGGTGGCCAGCATGGGCCTCGTCGAGTCCGAGCGCGACACCGACGAGGTCATTCAGGTCATCGAGGACCGCCAGGGCATCTACCGCAAGCTGATCGTCCGCGACGGCAAGCTCGCCGGGGCGATGCTCGTCGGCAACACCGAGGCGGCCCCCACACTGATTCGCCTCTACGACCGCGACGAGCCGTTGCCGCCGAACCGCCTCGACGTGCTCGCCTCGCCGGGCGGCGGCGTCGGCACGCTGGCGACCGGCCCCGAGATTTGCAACTGCCACCACGTCGGCGAGAACGCCCTGGCGGAAGCCATCCGCGGCGGCGCGACGACCGTCACCGAACTCTCCCGTTGTACCAAAGCCGGCACCGGCTGCGGCTCGTGCCGCGGTGCCCTCGCCAGCCTCATTTCCAAACACGCGCCCAGCGCCTGACCCCGCCCGAGAAAGGCCCCCGATGCCCCCCTCGACGACCGACACCCCGACCCCCGCCGCGACCGGCAGCCCGCCGGGTGCCCAGCGCGTGCTGGGCCTCTCGACCGTGGCGTTCACGCTGATGTTCGCCGTCTGGCTGATGCTCGGCATGCTGAGCATCCCCATCAAGAACGAACTCGGCCTGACCGACGGCCAGTTCCTGCAACTCACGATCGCCGCGATGCTCG
>JANXTD010000433.1 GCA_025352585.1 Fimbriiglobus sp. | reverse complement strand
GTCGATTTGCCGTGGTCAATGTGGCCAATCGTGCCGACGTTGACGTGCGGCTTGGTCCGGTTGAAAGTCTCCTTCGCCATCGTAATCTCCGAGAGGTCGCTCTCGCCTCAATCTACAAGGAATGTATCTGTCCCAGGAACCCGGAAGCCCCGGCCCGCCAGTGCCGGAAGCCCAAGTTGCGCCGACTCGGGGCCTCGCGAGGGCATTTCCCGCGGGGCCGCCACCGAACCGGCCCCCGATCAAGGGGCGAAGGGCGGGCTTGCGGCCCGCCCTCCAAAAGCTGCCATTGGGAATTGAACCCAAGACCTCTTCATTACCAATGAAGTGCTCTACCCCTGAGCTACGGCAGCGTGCTTCGACTCACTCACCTTATCGCCAGAACCCGACTCGCCAACCCTTTCCCGGAACTTCGCCCCGCGGTTCGCCCAGAGAACGGGAGACGGGATTTGAACCCGCAACAGCTTGCTTGGAAGGCAAGTACTCTACCGTTGAGTTACTCCCGCGTCGCCCAACTCACACCGACCAAGACTGGGTAGAGAGGGATTCGAACCCCCGTACTCGTGAGAGGCCAGATTTACAGTCTGGTGCATTTGACCGCTCTGCCATCTACCCGTTGATCTCGTCTCGACTCACTTACTCACTTCGACAAAGCCCGAGGAGGGATTTGAACCCACGACCTACGGTTTACAAAACCGTTGCTCTACCCCTGAGCTACGCGGGCCGAACGACCGGTGCCTCGCCAGGAACGCTCACACTAAGCCCTGCGGGCGATTCGTTCAAGGCGAAATCGTCCCGGCACCCCGGAAAGGAGGCCGGGCGTCGAGCCGAGGTTCGCCGATTACGCCCCGCGTCAGCCCTTGACGACCTTGCCGGCGGCGCTGCCGACGTAGTCGCGGTTGAGTTGCACGATGAAGTCGTGGCTGATCGCCTTGGGGCAGGCCGCCTCGCACTCGGCGATGTTGGTGCAGTGGCCGAAGCCCTCGCGGTCGTGGGCGGCGACCATCTTCCGAACGCGGTCCTTCTGCTCCGCCTGGCCCTGCGGCAGGCTGCCGAGGTGCCCCGTCTTGGCCGCGAGGAACAGCATCCCCGAGGCGTTCGGGCAGGCCGCGACGCACGCCCCGCAGCCGATGCACGCCGCCGAGTCCATCGCCCGCTCGGCGTCCGGCTTCGGCACCGGGATCGTGTTAGCGTCCTTGGCCCCGCCGGTGTTGACGCTGACGTAGCCGCCCGACTGGATGACGCGGTCGAACGCCGAGCGATCGACGATGAGGTCGCGGATGACCGGGAATGCCGCGGCCCGCCACGGCTCGATCACGATGGTCTCGCCGTCGGTGAAGCTGCGCATGTGGACCTGGCAGGTCGTCGCCCCGCGCTCCGGGCCGTGCGCCTGGCCGTTGACCATCATCGAGCACGAGCCGCAAATCCCCTCGCGGCAGTCGTGCTCAAACGCGACCGGCTCCTCGCCCTTCTTGATCAAGTCCTCGTTGAGCATGTCCATCATTTCGAGGAACGACATGTCCTCGCTGATGTGATCGACCGTGTAGGCCGTCATCCGCCCCGCCTCGGTGCGGTTCTTTTGACGCCAGATGTTGAGGTTCAATTTCATGGCTGTTACCAAGACCGGGTATGGGGTATCGGGTGTGGGGTATGGGCAATCCTAAAGTGTCTCACGGTGTGCAGGGCAGGTCGAGTCGAATCTGACCATACCCCAAACCCGATACCCCATACCCGACGGGTTATTTGTAACTCCGCACGCTCGGCTTGACGGCGTCCCAGACGAGTTCTTCCTGGTGCCGCACGCCGATCGCGTCCTGGCCGCCGTTGTACTCCCAGGCGGCGACGTGGGCGAAGTTGGCGTCGTCGCGCAGCGCCTCGCCGTCGGCGTACTGGTACTCCTCGCGGAAGTGCCCGCCGCACGACTCCTCGCGGGTCAGCGCGTCAAGGGCCAGCAACTCGCCGAATTCGAGGAAGTCGGCGACGCGGCCGGCGCGCTCGAGCGCCTGGTTGAGGTTGTCGTGCGAGCCGGGGACGTTGACGTTCTCCCAGAACTCGGCCCGCAACTCCTTCATGCGGGCGACCGTCTGCTCGCACGACTGCTTGGTGCGCGACATGCCGACGTTGTCCCAGATGAGCTTGCCGGCCTCGCGGTGGAACTCCGTCGTCGTCTTCTTGCCCTTAATCGACAGGAGTTTCTTCACGCCGGTCAGGACTTCTTCCTCGTGCCGCTTGAACTCGGGGTGATCGACCGGCTTGCGGTCAGTCTTCACGTCGGCGAAGTACCGGGTCAACGTGTACGGCAGCACGAAGTAGCCGTCGGCCAAACCTTGCATGAGCGCCGACGCCCCGAGGCGGTTGGCCCCGTGGTCGGAGAAGTTGGCTTCCCCCACGACAAACAAACCTTCGACATTGGACATCAACTCGTAATCGACCCAGAGGCCACCCATCGTGTAGTGCAAGGCGGGGTAGATGCGCATCGGCTGCTCGTAGCCGTTCTCGCCGGTGATGCGTTGATACATGTCGAAGAGGTTGCCGTAAAGAGCCTCGACTTTGGGCTTGGTCTTGCGCTTGATCGCCTCGGCGAAGTCGAGGTAGACGCCCCGCCCGCCGGCCCCGACGCCGCGGCCCTCGTCGCAGACGCGCTTGGCCCCGCGGCTCGACACGTCGCGCGGGGCGAGGTTGCCGTAGCTCGGGTAGAGGCGTTCGAGGAAGTAGTCGCGCTCGCCCTCGGCGACTTGCGTCGGGTGCTTGCCGATGTCGGCGGGGTTCTTCGGCACCCAGACGCGGCCGTCGTTGCGCAGGCTCTCGCTCATCAGCGTCAGCTTCGACTGGTGCTCGCCCGACACGGGGATGCACGTCGGGTGAATCTGCGTGTAGCACGGGTTGGCGAAGGCCGCACCGCGCTTGTACGCACGGTACGTGGCGGTGACGTTACAGCCGTTCGCGTTGGTACTCAGGTAGAAGGCGTTCGAGTAGCCGCCGGTGGCCAGCACCACGGCGTCACCGTTGAACGATTCGACCTTGCCGCTTTCCAGGTGGCGGATGACGATGCCCCGCGCGCGGCCGT
>JANXTD010000431.1 GCA_025352585.1 Fimbriiglobus sp. | reverse complement strand
GTCAGCCGGAAAGGCAACGACTTTGCGGGAGACGAAGTGACCGCCGAAACGGGTCGGAAAAGGTAGAGTCCGTGATCGGCAGGTGGCTTTGTCGGATTTTGGACCCGATTTTGTCGGATTGTTGCGTTTTTGGCCGGATTTTCACGAGCCAAATAATTGCCGCAAACACCTTAAATTAAAGCCGTTTGCGTAAAAATGCACAGATTGTACTGCGGAATCCCTCCCTCTCCGCTGTTTGACGCCCGTCGAAATGCTGCAAATACCCCTGATAAACTTGGCTTTCCGGGTATTCCCTGGGAAGCCTTTTTTACCCCCACTGCTTGGCTGGGGGGCCAATAGGGGGCAGCATCGACCCTGCGCTGAGGTCACGTCGGTTGGCCCCGCCCGAACAAGTCTTCGGGGGGAACGCTGGTGAGTCATTTGTCACGGTCTGGCCACAACCCTTTCGCCGTCGCCGGACCGGCCACCGTGTCTCCGCCCCTGACCCGCCCACCGCATGCCGACGCGCCTGGGCGCTAGCCCGCCGGGTCGCTCGCTTCTCGCCCCACGCGAACGTCGTCGGGTCCGCGTTTCGGGGTGCTGACCGTCCAGCGCTCGCCGCTTGAGCAACCGCTGGATGTTCTCGACCGTGTTCAGCCACGACCCGCCCAGGGGGGCGTCCAAGGGCATGACCCGCCGCGCGCGAACAGCCAGCACACGTACTCGGGCGTCTTGTGCCCGGCCAGGTTGTCGGCGGGTCCGGCCGTCCCCCTACGACTGAGTTGCGTGTCTCCTCCGCGGACTCCTCCCGCTTCGTCGGGTCTCCCCACTCCGCTCGCGAAATGTGCCGCTTGGACTGCTTAACGTCCTCGTTGTCCGGCAGGATGGCGTCATACCCCAGTCCGTGCGAGGCGTAGCCGTGGCTCCTCCCCGTCCCACTTTGCCTGAGCTGGACCCGACGAAATCCGAGAGCGTCACCCGCATCGTGACACCGGTCGAACCGGGTTCTTCGAGGAAGTCTTTCGGCTGCGGGCGCTGGGCTTCCGACTGGTCGTTGGTATTACTGCACCGGCGGGCGGGTCAGGCTCGGCAGCACGACGGTGCCGGTCGAGCGGATCGTCGTCCCGACGGGCGTCGCGTCGGCGGGGACCAGTTGAGGCCGCGGCTGGCTGATCGTGCCGGTGCCGCTGCTCAGCGGGGCCGGGACTTTGGGCGACGGCTCGGGGGCCGACTCGCGGGCCGGCGGCAGCGTCGGCGAACCGGCCGGCACCCCCGGCGGCAGCGAGTACGGCGACGCCGGCAGCGCCGACGCGTCGGTCAGCGGCTTCGTCGGGTCGATCTCGCTCTTCCAGTTCGGTAGCCCCGGCAGCGCCACGTCGCCCGGCTGCTCGCGCAACTTCAGGGCGTTCTCGCGGGCGGCGAAGTGGTCGGCCGCTTTCTTCTGCACGTAGTCCGGCAGCGGGCCCTCGCCGACCGTCACGTTGTTGTAGCGCTGGATCGTCCCCTTGGCGAACTCCAGCGACGCCAGGGCCACGTTGTAGTTGGCGATCGCCGCGTACTCGTCCGCGATGACCTGGGCGAGGTTCTGCTGGGCCTGCAAGAAGGCGACCGTGTCCTGCTCGGCGAACAGGCCCCCGACGCGGCGGTTGAACTCCAGTTCGAGTTGGCGTTGCAGGGCGTAGCGCTGGCTGCGGTTCGTCTCGATCTGCTTGTACGTCGTGTCGATCTGGCGGTACTGCCGGGCCAGCACCTCCTCGGCCTTGCGCTCGGCGTCGAGCATCTGCACGACCGCGATGTTCAGGTTCAGCCCGGCCTGGCGCACCAGCCCGTTGGCGTCGCGGAAGCCGATCGGCATCTCGAAGCGGATGCCGACCGACCAGTTGTTGAACTGGTTGCTCGCCAGGCTTCGCAGGGCGTTGTCGGTGACGTTGGCCCCGTCGAGGCGTGGCCCCAGGCCGGCGATGTCGTAGCTGGTCAAGAGTCGTAGGTCGGGGCGGCGCAGGTTCTTCTGGTTCAGCAGGTCGAGCTGCCGGGCCTTCACGTCCTGGCGGATGATCATCAGCTCGGGCCGGTTGACGGTCATCTCCTGGAAGATCACGTTCCAGTCGGGCTTGAACGGGGCGAGGTTCGGCTCGTCGGTCGGGACCAGGCGGGTGCCGTCGTCGGAGCGCATCCCCAAGAGGCCGCGCAAGTTCCGCTCGCTCTCGAGCACCTGGTCGCGCGCCCGGATCACCAGGGTGCGGAAGCGCTCGTACTGGGCGAGGTTCTGGTAGATCGTCGAGTCCTTCGTGATGCCGGTGCCGGCCCGCTTGACGAAGTAGAAGTAGCCGTCGAGGGCCTGCTTCGCCCCGCTCTCTTGCGCGGCGAGGTTGTAGTACGAGGCGTACAGGTTCCAGTACGCCCCCTCGATGTTCAACAGGTGCGTGTTGACCTGGCGGTCGAAGTCGGCACGCTGCTGGTCGAGCCGCACCCGCGTCAGCAGAATCCCCTCGGTGCCCTGGCCGGTCGTCCGGAAGCCGGGGATGAGCAGGCTGCCGGGGTGGTTCGCGTTGAGTTGGTTGACCTCGACGCCGAACGACTGCAACAGCGGCTGCTCGAAGACGAACTGGAGCCGCGGGGTGTACGACACCGGCAGGGTGACGAAGCTCGTGTTGGACGGCGGCTGCGCGAGCTTGAGGTACTGCGTGCTGAAGGTGATCCCCGCGACGCCGCCGGTCGGCAGCGGCTTCGCCAGCGTGTTCGACAGTGTCGCCGAGTCGCCGTTGGAGAAGCTCTGCTGGAGGGTCAGCGTCGGGTTATCGACCTGGTTCCAGGTGAGGCTCGAGATGAAGCGGGCGTCGAATTTCGAGAGCGACCGCTCGATCTCGGCGGCGGCGACGGCCGGCTGGAGCGCGAAGGCCCGAATACTGTCGGTGCCCGTGGTGCCGCGGCCGTTGAAGCTGGGCAGCAGGTCGGACACGAGGCCGGGGTTGTTCTGCTGGCCGCCGCCGACGTTCCCGGACTCCATGCCGATGGCGATCAGCTCCTTGAGCGAGACGTAGCGCGCCGGGCGGTTGGTGTCGAGGACCGTCGCGGGCGGGCGGCCGGTCGGGGCGATCATCGGCAGCACGGTCTCGTGCGGCGAAGTCTCGAGGCGGGCCAGCAGACCCTTGTCGAGCGCGGCGTGGTGGTCGGCCGGTTCCATAAACAGTTGGTGCTTGCAGCCCGCGCCGCCCGCCAGGACGCCGCTGAGGCCGCAGGTCCAAAGGAGTCCGCTCAATTTCGCGATGGTCCAGCGCTTCGGCGTCATGGTCGTCCCCGTCTGCGTCGGTCCCGCGTCACGGCCACGATAATGCCGGCTCGCGGAGTCGTCCGGGATTCATCGGCCACTCGCGGCGCGGAATTGACGGCTCTTGCCGGTCGTAGCGGATCTATTTCGCCGGATTTTGCGGCGGGGCCACAATCGGCTCAAGTCAGGCAGCTTGCGAAAGGTGGGAAACGACTGCGGCCCGCGTTCCGGAGAACGCGGGCCGCACGAGGGACTGTGTCCGACGGTGCTAAAGGGCAGAGTTGCCGCTGAAGCCGATCTTGCCGCCGCCGCCGCCGAAGGTCCCGCCGCCGCCGAAGTTGCCACCGAATCCGCCCTGCTGGCCACCGAATCCGCCCTGTTGGCCACCGCCGAATCCGCCGCCGAATCCGCCCTGCTGGCCGCCGCCGAAGC
>JANXTD010000418.1 GCA_025352585.1 Fimbriiglobus sp. | reverse complement strand
CCCGGTGGACGATGCCTGTGGGTGGCGACGGTTTTGTCTCCCCCGATCAGCGTTGTCCACCGGGACTTGCTCCCGTCGCTCGCGCGTCCGGCTAACAAGCCCCGCCTCAACTCGCCAGGGTCGCGAACAGGCGCGTCAGGTGGCACCAGCCGGAGCTTTCGGGCAGCGTCGCTTCGGCGGCGGCGAACGCCTCGGCGGCCGCGCCGTTGGCCCCCTGCGTCAGGTAGTACAGCCCCAGGTTGAACCGCGCGGGGGCCGACTCGCCGGCGTCCTCCCAGGCGTCGCGGGCGGCGTCGGTGTCGCCGGCCAGCCAGGCCAGGCTGCCGCGCTGGTTGACGACCGCGGCCCGCTGGTCGGGGTTGGCGTACGTCTCGGCGGCGGTCAACGCGGCCTGGGCCTCGGCGTGGTCGCCCAGCGCAGCCAGCACCCCGGACGCCGCCAGCAACGTCGTCACGTCGTTGCCGCGGAGCGCCTTGGCCGCCCAGCCGCGCAGGCCGGTGAAGCCGGGGGTCTTGGTGACGCAGGCCGGCGACCGCAGGAAGGTGTCCTGCGACAGCGCGGCGAAGTTCCGCAGGCGTTGCGGGAACAGGCCGACCGCGAACGGCGTGAGCGTCGAGGGGACGTGGTTGAGGCTCTGCGAGTCGTGCGTCACGAACGCGGCCCACTCCGGCGGCGCGGCGGCCGGGTCCCGCGTGAAGCCGTGCAGGGCTTGCCGCGACTCGCGCCACAGTTCGCCGGCCGAAGGCTGGAAGCCGCCGATGACCTCGTACGGCTCAACCTCCGAGGCGTCGGCCTCGGCGGCTTCGGCGGTCGCGGCGAGGAAGCGGGCCGTCAGTTCGTCCAGGGTCGGGACGGCGTTGTGCGGTGTCATCGGAAGCCCTGCCTGCGGGATGGAGGTGCGAGTTCGTCTGCCAAGGGACGCGGCCCCCCGGCGGACTTGCGCGTCCCACTCAGGCTACGGCTTTTCGGCGTCCGGCTTCTTTTCTTGTGGCGGCGGCGCGGGGTTTCCCGGAACCGCCGGCGGGGCAGCCTGGGCCGGCAGGGGGAGCGGGAACGCGAGCAGCAGTCGGCCCAGGTCGCCTGGCTTGCCGGTGAGCAACTGCTGGACCACGGCGAGTTTCGTCCGCAACTCGACATCCTTTTCCGCAGCGATCGTCGTCGGCAGGGCTTCGAGGAGGTTGCCGGTCGTGAGCTTGCCGTGCCGCTGGATGTGCTGCACGACGCGCTCGGCGGCGTGGACGCGAATCGGCACCGGCCGGGCGATGCTCAACGCCAGGGCGAGCAAGTCTTGCTGGGCCTCGGCACTCGCGATGCGGGCGACGGCGTCGATGGCGGGGTCGGCCAGGTCGTCGTCCTTCAACGCGGCCCGGAGGCCAACCTCGGCGGGGCGGATGTCGTAGCCGTCGATCTCGCCCAACGCGATCCGCCGCAGGTACTCGACGGCGACGCGGGCGGAGCGCTTCTTCTCGGCCGGGTTGGTCGGCAAGAGCGCGGGGTCGGCGGTCGCCTCGCGGATCTCCTCGGCGAGCGCGGCGACGGAGTACGCCTCGCCGACGACGCGACCTCCGCCCACGGCGCGGGTCAGTCGGCCGAGGCGAATCTCGGCGTCGAGGTCGCGCGAGGTGTCGAGCGGCAGCCCCAGCGCGGCGGGGTCGAGGCGGGCGAGCATGCGGTCGGCCATCTGCCGGCGCGGGGCGTCCAGCACCGTCTCGAGTTCTTCGATCAGCCGCAGCATCCCCTCTTGAGGCAGCCGCTCCATCACCAGTCCGCCCGACGGGTTGGCCAGGATGAAGCGGGTCTTCGACTCGAACAGCTTGAACGTCTCGGGCGACGACTCCGGGGTGACCGCGTACTCGGCGGCCAGCGCGGCGTACGTGAGTTGCGGCAGCCGCTGGTCGAGCCGCGACTGCAACGCCACCGACTGCGGCAGGCCGGCACTACCGACGAGACGCTGGAGGCGGCCCAAGCGCACCGAGTGCAACTCCTTGAGCCGGCGTTCCCGCAGCGCGGCCAGGTCGGCGCGGGTGCGGTCGGCGTCGGCAATTGTCTTGCGCGGGTCGAAGAAGAACGGGGCCGGCACTTCGGTCGGCGAAGTCTCCGTCACGGCGATGTACACCGCCAGCCGCAGCATCAGCGTTTCGAGGGGGATGCGGCGGGGGGCGTCGGCCGAGGCGACGACGAAGAGCGGCCGGTTCGACGCCACCCCCGTCTTCACCAGCGACGGCAACAAGTCCCGCAACTCGGGGTTCACGACGTGACGATCGACGAAAACCATATCGACATCGGCGGCCCCCAGTAGCCGGTTCGACAGGTCGCGGCCGGCGGCGAAGCGCTCGACAGCGTAGCCGAGGCCGCGCAGGTACGTCGCGAGCTTCTCGGCGCGGGCGTCGCTGGGGTCAACGATTAGCGCCCGGCCCATCTCCTTCGCGCCCGGCGGCGGCGACTCGACCGCGGCGGCGCGGCGGAGAATCTCGACGACCTGGGCGTTCTTGCCGTGCGTGACCCCCTGCGTGCGGAGCAGGCCGACGGCGGCGGCGAGTTGCACGCGGGCGTCGGGGTAGTCGAGGGCCTTCACGAGCACCGGCGACTTGCCGGTCGCCCCCGGCGTTGCGGCGGCGCGGTCGGAGCGGGCCGCCAACACCTGCGTGAAGCCCAGCACGCGGGCCGTCTGCTTGTCGAGCATGCCGCGCTCCAGCAGGCCGATCAGCAGGTCCGACGGCGTCGCCGCGAGAACCTGGTACAAGGCGGGGTCGGCCGCGGCGAGCTCGCCGAACTGCGACTTCTCCACGGCCCGCTCGACGGTCATCGTCAGGAAGAGTTCCTGAGCCGCCCGGTCGTTCTGGTCGCGCTCCAAGGCCCAGCGCAGGTTGCGCAGGCCGAAGTAGTCGTTGGCTTGCAGGCGGGTCGCCTCGGCCGAGACGACGGTCTGCTTGGCGGCGTCCCACGTCCAGAGCTTGAGCCGCTCGCCTCCGCGGAAGCGGGCCTGGTTGGCGGCGTTCGGCTGCGTCAACTTCACGAGTTCGGCCGCGGCGTTACGCTTCAGCGACAGCCCGCCGGTGAACCGTTCGAGCACACTCGCGGCGAACGCCCGCAGGGCACCGGCCTCGGCGGCGGGGGCCGACGAGTAGTACCAGAGGTGCGGCGTGACGTCGGTGTCACCCGACGCCAGCAGCGCCACGGCGTCCGGCCGCGTGACGAGTGCCCGCAGCAGGCCGAGCTTCAGGTCCGCATCGACGCCGTCCATCGCGGCGACGACCGGCGGCAACTGCTCGACGTACAGTTTGCCGATGGCGGCGTAGACCCCGGCCTTCAGGTTGGCGTCGGAGGTCGTCCGCAGGGTGTCGATGAGTGCCGCGCCGACCGCGTCGCCGCCGAGCTTCAACTGCTGCTCCGCGTACAGGCGTTCTTCGAGGGTCTCGCCGAGGTTGCGGACGAACTTGGCGATGCGGGCCGGGTCCTGGTACAGCTTCTTGTTCGCCTCCTCGGCCCGCGCGATGATCGCCTCGACGGTCGCCCGCGCCTCGGCCTGGGCGGACGCGTTCTGAGACCACTCGCCGACGTTGCGCAACTTGAGCAGCGCCGTCGGCTCCTTGGCGGTGAGGTCGAGGAAGTCGCGGTCGGTGGGGTTGGCCGCCTGGAAGCGCTTCAGGGTCTCCGCGGCCACGTCGTAGCGGCCGTCCTGGATCTCGGCGCGGGCCTGCCGGAAGAGTTCCAGCGGCGACTTCGGCGACTCCGCGGTCGCCGGCGGTTGGGCCAGTCCCGGCGTCGCCGCGAGGAGCAGGAGGGTCACTACCAGGGCTGCGCGGCTGTTCACCGGTCGTCTCCCGTACTGTCGGCGCGGTCGTGGCAATTGGGAATCTTGACCGCTCCGGGGCGGCTTAGCAATCCACTTCCGCGGCAACCAAGTCCTCGTAGCGCTCGCGGCGGCGGATTAACCGGCACTCGCCCCCATCGACGAGAACTTCCGCCGCGCGGCAGCGGCTGTTGTAGTTGCTGGCCATGCTCATGCCGTAGGCCCCGGCGCTGAACACCGCCACGAGGTCGCCGCGCCGCATCACCGGCAAGTTGCGCCCCTTCGCCAGGTAGTCGCCCGACTCGCACACCGGGCCGACCACGTCTTGCACGACGGTGCCGGGGATGGCCGCCTCGAAGTCGGTCGGGCACTCCGGCACCTCGTCGCGCGGGTTGACCGGCCAGACGCGGTGGAAGGCGTCGTAGAGTGTCGGCCGGACGAGGTCGTTCATCGCCGCGTCCTGGATGACGTAGTGCTTGCCGCCGGTGTCCTTGTTGAACAGCACGCGGCTCACGAGAATCCCGGCGTTGCCGACGATGAACCGCCCCGGCTCCAAGACGAGTTGGCAGCCGGTTTCGCGGACCGCTGGCAAGATCGCCTCGGCGAACGCACTGGCGGGGAGGGCTTCTTGCTGGCGGTAGTGGATGCCGAAGCCGCCACCCATGTTGAGGTAGCGGATGTCGTGGCCCTGCGCCCGGAACGCGGCGATCAGTTGCACCGCCTTGGCCGCCCCCGCCGCGTAAGGGCTACTCGTCAGGATGGGGCTGCCGAGGTGCATGTGCAGCCCGACGATGGCCAACCCCGGATGGCCGACCGACTTGGCCGAAACCTCCAGCACGCCCTCGATGTCGAGGCCGAATTTGACGCCCTTGACGCTGGTGTCAGTCTTGGCGTGCGTCTTCGGCGGCAAGTCCGGGTTGACCCGCAGCGCCACCGGGGCCTTGCGGCCCATCGACGCCGCGACCCGGCCCAACTCGAACAGCTCCTCTTCGCTCTCGACGTTGAAGAGCATGACGTTGCTCTCCAGGCCGAAGCGCATCTCGGCCTCACTCTTGCCGACGCCGGCGAACACCGTCTTCACGTCCAGCCCGCCGGCCTTGAGCGCCCTGTAAAGTTCGCCGCCCGAGGTCACGTCGAAGCCCGACCCGTGCTCGGCCATGAGCTTGCACAAGGCGAGGTTGCCGTTGGTCTTCACGCTGTAAGCGATGACCGGCTTGGCCTCGGCGAACGCGCTCTGGATCGACCGCAGGTGGTGCAGCAGGGTCGCCTTGCTGTAGACGAACACCGGCGTGCCGAACTTCGCGGCGATTTCGGGCACCGGCACGTCTTCGCAAAACAGCGTGCGGTCGCGGTACTGGAAGTGGTCCATGATTCACCAATTCACTGGGGGCACGTTGCCGGGGGCGGGTCCGACAGTAAGTGATTCTACGCGATTCTCTCCCCGCACCAACGGGCCACGCCG
>JANXTD010000398.1 GCA_025352585.1 Fimbriiglobus sp. | reverse complement strand
GATGAAGGTGCCAAGAAGAAGAGGTGGTATTGTCATCGATTCGGAACCGACTCCTAGCTTGGACGATTCGCACAAATCGCGATTTCAGCACCTTGGCCGGCCGAATCGCCCCGCCCCCGAGTGGCCGACACGCCACCCGCCGGCCTCACAGATTATTCACCAATTCGGGCATGCTTCTCCGGCCCGAACTTGCGATAATTCCGCATCCCGCCTGCTGACCTGATCGCCCCCCGCCCCGCTTCCCATCGCCGGAGTTTCGCCGCATGAGCGCCCCGTCCCGTCGGCTGTTCCTGGGCGCGTCCGTCGCCGGGTTAGGGTCGGTCGTGTTGCGCGCCCAGGAGCCGGCGTCCGAGCCGAGGCCGGCCCCGCTCGTGATGGCGAACAAGGAACTCCCGACCTTCCAGCCGACCACGCTCTTCCTGACCTGGCACACCGACCCGACCACCACGATGGACGTGCAGTGGGTCGGCACCGCCGGCGAGACCGCCGACACCAAAGTCTACTACACCACGGGCAAAATCGTGCCGCCCGGCCGCGGCTTGCCGCGCATCCTGGCCGCGGCGGTCGATTGGCAGACGGCCGTGACCGTGGCGCGGCCGTACCCGATGACCGACTTCAAGGTCTACAAGGCGCTGCTGACGGGGCTGACGCCGGGCACGGAGTACTCGTTCAAGATCGGCAAGTCGTCGCCGGTCTACAAGTTCCGCACGATGCCGGCCAAGGCGACCGACGTGGTCCAGTTCATCTCCGGCGGCGACTGCGGCGT
The DNA here is from genome assembly GCA_025352585.1 of Fimbriiglobus sp. Classification (GTDB taxonomy): domain Bacteria; phylum Planctomycetota; class Planctomycetia; order Gemmatales; family Gemmataceae; genus Fimbriiglobus. Next base: position 1,960 of record JANXTD010000398.1, on the reverse strand, counting down.
CAACACCGCGGCGGTCGCCAACAACGTCCAGGCGGCGCGGCAGAACCCGTCGTTCGCGGTGGTGGGCGGCGACCTCGGCTACGACAACGGCACTTCCGTCGAGACGAGCCTGGCTTTCTTGCGCAACTACAGCCGCACCATGTTCACCCGCGACGGCTGCATGATCCCGCTGCTGGCGTGCCTCGGCAACCACGAAGTCCGGGGCGGCTACGGCAGCTCGCGGGCCAACGGCACCTTCTTCTACCCCCTCTTCGAGAACCTCTACCCCGACACCGGCTACGCCACGCTCGACTTCGGCGACTACCTGAGCCTGGTGATGCTCGACACCGGCCACACGTCGCCGATCGCCGGGGAGCAGACCGATTGGCTCGCCCACACGCTCAAGGACCGCGCCGACCACCCCAACGTCTTCGTGGTCAACCACGTCCCGTGCTACCCGTCGTACCGCAACCCCTTGTCCGCCAAGGTCCGCGACCCCTTAGACTCGACGGCCGGCACCGGGGAACTGCAGCGCAAGCTCTGGGCACCGCTGTTCGACAAGTACCGCGTGCCGGTGGTGTTGGAGCACCACGACCACACCTTCAAGCGCACTAAGCCGCTGATCGACGGCCTGCCGAACCCGGACGGCGTGCTGTACCTCGGCGACGGCTCGTGGGGCCGCATCCGTAGCCCGCAGAAGTCGGACCCGCTGCACGTGATGGCGAAGACCAGCGAGGACTACCACCTGTCGCTGCACCGCCTCCAGGGCACCGAGCGCTACCACTTGGCGCTTGACACTGAGGGCGCGGTCATGGACGTGACCCGCAGCGGCCAGCGCTCCACCGGCGGCGTCGCGGTCAAGAGCTAGCGAGATTACGGTCGGGCTGTGGCGGGGCGTCATCCCGCCGAGCGAGCCGAGCGCCGTGTGGTCGCTGACCGCGTACATTGCCCACGCGCGGTTGGACTTCGCCGGCGATACCTGGCGGTCCACACTCACTGGCGCGGCAGCGGTTCGGCGGGCCGGGCCGGCAAGCGGGCGGAGGCTGTATGTCTCGGTCACGGGATGCGATGATCGCGGAGTTGAAGAGGGTCGCTATCCCGGTGCTGCGGTCGCTCCGCTTCAAGGGGTCGTTCCCCCACTTCCGCCGGGAGACAGACACGCGGATCGACCTGCTCACCTTCCAGTTCTCGATGGGCGGCGGGCAGTTCGTCATCGAGATCGGCAGCTTCCCGTCTGCGGGGTACGAGTTGTACGGCAGGATGGTCCCGGCGGCCGAAGTCAAGGTGCGGCACCTGCTCCGCCGGCTGCGGCTGGGCGCGACGGACGAGAGCAGCGACCACTGGTTCAGATACGACAACGGCGACTTCGCGGTTGTGGCGTCGTCAGTGGTCCCGTACATTCTTGGTCAGGCCGCCGTTTGGTGGTCCAACTCAGAGCCAGGCGTCGCAGTGGACCGGGGCGTCAAAGCCGGCCCCGGCCCCTGAGCCGGGTCGTTCGGCGGCAGATGGGGAGAAGGCATGGGCGACCCGAGGGACAGCGAGCGGAGCTACACGCACAAGCGATGTGGGGAACCGACCGCTCTCACGGGGGTCTACCTGCTCGCGCTGTGCGACCCGTTCTCGGCGACGGTCGGCACGTACTGTTCAGGCTGCCACGAGCACTTCCCGCTCAAGCAGTTCACCTGGGACGACACCGGCGAGCGGATTTCGGCGGCGCGGCGGCGGCACGCGGCAGAAGCATCGACTTGGACCCGGTTCCTATTGGGGGGCGGCTGGCTGGCGTTACTGGCGTTGGGGGCCGCCTTGGGGTTCGGGGCCGGGTTCGGGTTCGGGCGGTTAGTCGGCGGGTTCTCCTGGCCGCTCGGGCTGGTTGGGGGGCTATTCGGCCTCTTCGCGGGGCTATTGACGCTCGGTGCGCTGATCCCTGTGCTGCTGCGCGGTAGCTTTGGGGTGAGTGATTGGCGGGAACTGCGGTAGGTCA
>JANXTD010000393.1 GCA_025352585.1 Fimbriiglobus sp. | reverse complement strand
CAGAGTTTCCTCAACGGAGACTCCGGGCGCTGACGCTTCCGGCCCGACGGTCTACCATAGCCGACTCTAACCCCGCCAACACTGGTCTTCGCGATGACGCCGAATTGTTTGGTCACCGGCGGCGGCGGGTTCATCGGCTCGCACCTCGTCGATGGCCTCGTCGCCGCGGGCCACGCCGTTCGCGTCCTCGACGACTTCAGCACCGGCGACCGCGGCAACCTGGCCCACCACTCTCCCCAGCACGTCGAAATCGTGGCCGGCAGCGTGACCGACCCCGACGCGGTGGAGCGGGCCGTCGCCGGGGTGTCGGTCGTCTACCACCTCGCGGCGATGGCCAGCGTCGCCAAGAGCCTCGAAGACCCGGTCGCCTGCCACGCCGTCTGCGCCACCGGCACGCTGAACGTGGCCAACGCCGCGCGGCTCGGCGGCGTCAAGCGGGTCGTCTACGCGGCCAGCTCGAGCGCGTACGGCGCGGCCTCCGACCCCGCCGGGCAGGGCGAGGAAACCCCGCTGAACCCGCTGTCGCCGTACGCCGCGGCCAAGCTCGCCGGCGAGAACACCCTGGAAGCCTTCGCCGCGAGTTACGGCCTCGAGACGGTGCGGCTGCGCTTCTTCAACATCTTCGGCCCCCGGCAGCGCGCCGACAGCCCGTACTCCGGCGTCATCGCCATCTTCACCGGCCTGCTGACGGCCGGCAAGGCCCCCGTGGTCCACGGCGACGGCCTGCAAGTGCGCGACTTCGTGGCCGTGGCCGACTGCGTACAGGCGCTCTTGAAAGCGGGCGCGACGCCGGGCGTGTCGGGGCGGGTCTTCAACGTCGGCACCGGCCGCGGCGTGACGGTCCTCGACCTCGTGACGGCGCTGAACCGCGTGCTGGGTACCGACATCGCGCCGACGCACGCCGCCGCGCGTCCCGGCGACGTGCGCTTCTCGCTGGCGAAGACCGGCCGCATCCGCGCCGCGTTGGGCTATGAGCCGTCGGTGAGTTTCGAGGAGGGCTTACGCCGCACGGCCGAGTGGTACGAGACGCAGCGCGGCTGAGGCGGGGTCACGCCGACGGGGCCACGGCGGTTGAACAGACTCCACGTCGCGTAAACTGTATTGAGTCGCGAACACGATCCGGGTGCGACATGCCCAGGGGATTACTCACGAGGTGCCGGCCCGACAGCGTCTCGGAGTTTCGGGCGTCGGCCCGGCAGCGGTACGATGACGGGCTGTCGGCCGCGTCCGGTGGCCGAAGTTTGGCTGCCGTCTACCTTTGGGGGTACAGCGCTGAAATGATCCTCAAGGCTGCCTACTTCTCGGTGCTTGGAGTCGGAGAAAGGGCACCCCTCCAAATGGCGACCCACATCTACCCCGCGATCGAACTCGGTCGCAGTCTCGGAATCGCCTGGCCTCGGGGCGGGCAAGGGCATAACGTCCGCGCGTGGGCCGAGTTGCTGGTACTGGAGCGGGCTACCCACCCGAACCTCGCATTGGCTTATGCCCTCGAGTTCGGCGACCGAGTCCAGGCGAACGGCCAACGGATTAGCCAACTGTGGAACGAGACGCTGCGCTACCACAAGAACAAACCCTACTCGTATGAAGTTACGCAAGTTCGAGAAGCGGTTGAGTGGCTGATCGTGAACTCCGCGTACCTCTGAGGATACTCTGATGCCTCGTATTAAGACGGGATTCCAAGACCCGCCCCGCAAGTCGGATCAGAGACTCGTGGACCGGCTGGCTGACGAACTCCAGGCGGGCCGCGACTCCGGCCAGCCCTTCATCTACGAGCAGGCTTTCAGTACAGGGAAGTTGCGAGTCCTGGTGATTTGGGACGAGTGGAAGGACCTGCCCTTGGAGCAAAGGACCAGTATCATTGCCGCGGCGATCGAAAAATCGGACGGTAAAGATTACCGCGCCAAGGTCGCGTTAGCCAGCGGGCTTACCGTCTTGGAGGGTGTCGCGGCGGGGATGCTCCCTTACCGGATCATCCCCGCCCTCCGCAGCGGCGACGGGGTGACGCCCGAGCAGTGTCGGCAGGCCATGCTCGCCGAAGGTGCCTCGCAACTTTTCGGCCCGAGTGCGGTTCACTTGCGATTCCCGACGGCGGACGCCGCGGACGCGTGTCGGAAGCGGCTCATCAAGAATCTCGACCGCAGTGACGACATCTGGATCGTGAGCCAGGAGGTCACGGCCCAGGATTTTGAACAAGTCAGCGAGTCGGTCGCGACCGGGCCGGGGTAATCCGTTCAGCAACTCCCGGCGTGGTTGCCCCGCACCCTCTACCCCCACGGAGAGCCGCCCGCGTGACCGAACCCCCCGAGACTGGCCCGCCTCGGCGACGCGCCCAGACGCCGGCCGCCGTGCGCTCCGGCCGCGAGAGCGTCTCGGCCGAACTCGCGCTGACGGTGTTGCGCCACATGGTCCGGGCGCGGGCGATGGAGGAGCGCTCCATCAAGATGTCGAAGTCCGGCGAGGCGTACTTCTGGCTCGGCGGGCCCGGCGAGGAGGCGTTCAACACCTGCCTCGGCATGCAGGTCCGCCGCGGGCAGGGGCCGGCGTTCGACTACCTGCACCTCCACTACCGCAACTCGGCCACCATGCTCGCGATGGGCATGGCGATGCTCGACCACTTCCGCCAGATGGCGATGGCCGCCACCGACCCGTTCAGCCGCGGCCGCAACTTCACCGGCCACTACGCCCGCCGCGAGTGGAACGTCGTGCCGGTCACGAGCGTCATCGAGGTGCAGTACGTCATGGCCCCCGGCACGGCGCTCGTGCAGAAGCGGGCCGGCGGCGAGGGGGTCACCGTCGTCACCGGCGGCGACGCGGGCACCGCCGAGGGCGACTTCGAGAGCTGCCTGATCTGGAGCAGCCGGCCGGGCCAAGAACTCCCCGTGCTCATGGTCGTCACCAACAACCGCGTCGGCATCTCGACGCCGCACGACACGCAGCACGCCGTGAAGCGGATCGCCGACCGCGCCGCCCCGTACGGCATCCCGCACGAGACGATCGACGGCAACGACCCGGTCGCCGCGTGGCACGGCCTCGACCGCGCCCTGCGGCACGTCCGCACGACGCGCCGGCCGTACCTGCTCGAAGCGAACGTGAGCCGGCTGTACGGCCACAGTTCGTCGAGCGGGGCGCAGCGGCAGCGCGGCGAAGTCGATCCGCTCGACGAGTTCGAGCGTAAGCTACTCGACGCCGGGGCGATCGACGCCGAGGCTCTGCGGGTGTTGCACGCCGACGCCGCGGCCGAGGCGGACGCCGCGGTCGTGCAGGCGACCAGCGAGCCGAAGCCGACGGCGGCCGACGTCGAGTGGGGCACCTACGCCCCGAGCCGCGTCGATGCGGTCTACCCGGACGACTACACCGGCCTACCGGGTCGCTAGGATGGCCGGGCGATCCCCCCTCCCCCGTCGACTCGCCCGGAGCCGGACCATGAGACGCCTCGCCGCACTGCTGCTGACCGCCGCCTTCGCCCTGCCGGCCGCGGCGCAAGCCGACCCGGCGCGGCTGGCGCGGATTCGCGCGGCCAAGATGCCGGCGATCACCACGCCGGTGCCGTTCGACACGCCCGAGGCCGACGCGATTTTAGCGGCGCTGGAGGTCTTCCCGCCGGACAACCCGTGGAATCAACTCGTCGAGGCGTGGCCGCTGCACCCCGACTCGAAGGCGATCATCGCGTCGATCGGCGTTACGAAGCCGCTGCGGGCCAACCCGGACATGGGGTTCATCTTGGTCCCGCCGACGCAGGCAAAGGTGCCCTTCAAAGTCACGCAGTACACTGAGGAGGCCGACCACGGGCCGTTCCCCATCCCCGACGGCGTGCCCATCGAGGGCTGGCCGGCCTTCTACCAGCGCGACCCGAAGCGCGCTAAACTCACGCTCGACGACGTGCAGCGCGACCGCGCCAACCTCGGCGGCGACCGGCACGCGATTGTCGTCGATCCGGTCAACCGCGTGCTGTACGAGTTCTTCGAGACGAAGAAGACCGACGCTGGGTGGCAGGGGTATTCGTGCCGGTTCGACCTGAAGTCGAACAAGTTGCGGCCCGACGGCTGGACCTCCGCCGACGCCGCCGGGCTGCCGATCTTCCCGTCGGTGGTGCGCTTCGACGAGTTGCAGCGGGGCCGCGTCGAGCACGCCCTGCGCGTAACGGTCACACGCAGCCGCAAGGCGTACGTCTTCCCGGCGACGCACTTCGCCAGCCGGCTCACCGACAAAGCCCTGCCGCGGATGGGTGAGCGACTGCGGCTGCGCCAGGACTTCGACACGGCCGGCTTCACGCCGCCGGTGCGGGCCGTCCTCGACGGGCTGAAGCGCTACGGGATGCTCGTCGCCGACAACGGCCTCGACTGGTGCCTCTCGGTGACGCCCGACCCGCGCATCGCCCCGATTCACGACGAGTTGCGCAAGGTCAAGGGCGGCGACTTCGAGGTCGTCACCGCCCCGCGCTGACGCTTCCGGCTCGCCGATGACTCACTTCGCCAGATCGACGCAGATCATTTCCTTGTCGTTGCGGACGTACATCTTCTTGTCCGCGAACGCCGGCATGCACCAGACGACCTTGCGGCCGAACGCCGTGCTCGTCGGCTCCATCAGCTTGGCGCGGTCGATCTCGGTGTAGCCCTCCTTGGTGACCTTGGCGATCACCAACTCGCCCAACTCGTTGAACATCCAGACGCGGTCGGCCTGGCGCACCAGGAAGGCCGTGCCGCTGCCGAACTTCTTGCCCTCGGCGATCGGGCCTTCGCTCTCCCAGAGCCGCTTGCCGCTGGGCACCTCGACCGCGTACAGCTTGCCGTCCGAATCGACGCCGTAGATGACGCCGTCTTGCGTGTACGGCTGCACGTTCACCGGCGAGATGTAGTGCTTCAACTTGTTCAACGCCACCACCTCGACGCCCGGCTTGTCGGCGGTGAGCTTGAGCAGCAAGTTCTTGTTGTTGTAACCGCCGATGAACAGGTACTCGCCGACCTGGAGCGGGGTCATGATCAGCGAGCCGCTGTCGGCGGTGTACGGCGTCGTCCAGAGGCGCTTGCCGGTCTCGGGGTCGAGGGCCTTGATGGCCGTCGGGCCGCACAGGATCAGTTGCCGCACGCCGGCCGCTTCAATAACCGTCGGCGGCGAGTAGCCTTGCTCCGGCGAGGTCTCGGCCTTCCAGAGTTCCTTGCCGGTCGCCTTGTCGAGCGCGACGACGTGCGAGCCTTCGCCGCCGGCGAGCGTCAGCAGCTTCTGGCCGTCGAGCACGAGGTGCGCGGCATAACCCCACAGCGCCGCCTTGGTGGCGTAGTCCTTGCGCAAGTTCTTCTGCCACTGGATGGCCCCGGTGGCGGTGTCGCAGGCGAGCAGGTCGCCCTCGGCCCCCAGGAAGTAGACGAGCTTGCCGTCCACGAGCGGCGTGCAGCGCGGGCCGCTCGGGTACGAGATCGTGTAGCGCACGGGGTACTTGTGCTGCCAGACGCGGGCCCCCGTCTTCTGTTCGAGGGCGAAGACGGTCTCCTCGCCGTCGGCCTCCTTGCGCTCGAAGTTGCCCTCGCCGAGGCTCACGGCCGACTTGTACTCGCTGCAAAAGACCATGCCGGCCGCGACGGCCGGCCCGGCGTAGCCGCCGGCGACGGGGGCACGCCACACGACTTTGGGGCCGCCGGCGGGGAACTTGTCGAGCAGGCCGGTCTCGCGCCAGACGTTGTCGCGCTTCGGCCCCATCCACTGCGGCCAGTCGTCGGCGCGGGCGGCGAGCGGGGCGAGCAACAGGGCCGCCAGAATACGGAGTGTCGCGGTCATCGGGGATCCTCCTGATACGGCCAGCCGGCGCGTGCCGGCGGGGCAGTTTGTTGTACGATACCCGCGATGCCAATCGACGGGCGACACCACGAGACCGGCGAACCGATCCGCGTCGCCGCGACCGGAGGCGTCATCACGGCCGTCGAGCCGATCGGAGAGCGCCCCGACCTACCGACGCTGGCCCCTGGCTTCTTCGACCCGCAAATCAACGGGGCGCTGGGCGTCAGCTTCAACTCGCCGACGCTCACCGCCGACGGCGTGCGGGCGGTCGTCGCCGCGTGCCGTGGGCACGGCATCGCTGCCTTCGCGCCGACCCTCGTGACCGGCCCGTTCGACGCCTTGCGCCACGGCTTTGCCACGCTGGCGAGTCTCGACGACCTAGCGGCGACGCTGCCGGTCTTCCACCTCGAAGGGCCGTACATCTCCGCCGCCGACGGGCCACGCGGGGCGCACCCACGCCAACACGTCCGGCCGCCCGACGCCGACGAGTTCGACCGCTGGCAAGACGCCGCCGCCGGCCGCATCCGCCTCGTGACGCTCGCCCCAGAACTGCCGGGGGCGCTGGCCTTCATCGGGCACCTGCGTAAGGGCAACGTCGTCGTCTCGATCGGCCACACCGCGGCGACGCCGGCCCAACTGCGCGACGCGGTGATCGCCGGGGCGACCGCGAGTACGCACCTCGGCAACGGCTGCGCCGCCACGATGCCGCGGCATGACAACGTGATCTGGGAACAACTCGCCGACGACCGCCTGACGGCCGGGGTCATCCCCGACGGCGACCACCTGCCGGCGAGCGTCGTGAAGTGCATCCTGCGGGCGAAGACGGTGGCGCGGGTCTACGCGACGTGCGACGCCAGCAGCCTCGCAGGGTGCCCGCCGGGCCGCTACCGCGTTTGGGGCGACGAGTTCGAGGTGACGGCGGCGGGCCGAGTCGTCGTCCCCGGCACGCCGTACCTCGCCGGCTCCGGCCACTTCACCGACCACGGCTTCGAGCGCCTGCTCAACGACTACGGCGTCACACTTGCCGACGCGCTGGCGCTGACGACACGCAACGCCCGCGTACTCCTGGGGCTGCCCGTGCCGACGCTGGCGGTCGGCCAGCCGGCGGCGCTGATCGCCGTCAGCGAGACGCCCGAAGGCTGGCGGGTGCGGCCGGCGTAACTAGCGCCGCGACGGGTCACGTCGGGAGTACGCGATCGGCCGCACCGGCTTCGTCCAGTCGGGCAGCGACGCCCGCACCAGCGCGTCGGGACCGGCCTGCATGTCGGGGAAGTCCGGCAGGTCGGGCACGTCGGCTAGGAAGTAGTCGAAGCGCTCCGCCCGCAGCGTCAGCACCTCGGACATGCTGACGTCGATGCGGAGCGTGAACCGGTCGGGGTGATCGGGGTCGGGCTGGCAGTCGGAGCCGGCGACCCACCAGAAGCCGCCGTACAGCGTCTCCAGCGGCCCCGTCTCGACCTTCGGCCCGACTTCCCACGCGCAGTGCCGGACGCCACGCGCCACGATCAGCGCCACGTCGCCACCGACACCGCGGATGCCAAACCGCATGTCGATAAGCACGGCCGCCGTCATGCGAACGCACTCGCACCGCACGTCAAGTACAATCGCTTCGCGCAGACAGTCGGTTGACCTCAACGGATCGTGATCCGGCTTGGGCGTCGGGAACTGCCCCGGCCAGTCCGAGTCCGGGCGCAAGGCGAGGATGGCTTCGAGCGTGGTCATCGAGTCCCCGAACTCACACGTGCAGCTTGCGGTACTTCAGCCGCGTCGGGATGTCGGCGGCGGCCCCGAGCCTCGCGCGGCGCTGCTCCTCGTAGACCTGGAAGTTCCCCTCGCACCAGACCACCTTGCTGTCGCCCTCGAACGCCAGGATGTGCGTGGCGATGCGGTCCAGGAACCAGCGGTCGTGGCTAATCACCACGGCACAGCCGCCGAAGTTGATGAGGGCTTCTTCGAGCGCGCGCAGCGTCTCGATGTCGAGGTCGTTGGTCGGCTCGTCGAGGAGGAGCAGGTTGCCGCCGCTGCGCAACAGCTTCGCCAGGTGGATGCGGTTGCGCTCGCCCCCGGAGCAGGTGCCGACGAGCTTCTGCTGGTCGGGGCCGCGGAAGTTGAACCGCGCCACGTAGGCCCGCGAGGCGACCTTGCGGTTGCCGAGCATGATGTAGTCGGTGCCGCCGGTGACCTCCTCGAAGATCGACTTCTCCGGCGACAGGGCGTCGCGGTTCTGATCGACGTGGGCCGGCTTCACCGTCGGGCCGACGGTCAGCTTGCCGCCGTCCGGCGTCTCCTCGCCGACGATCATCTTGAACAGCGTCGTCTTGCCGGCACCGTTGGGGCCGATGATGCCGACGATGCCGCCCTTGGGCAGGTTGAACGTCAGGTCGTCGTACAGCAGGTTCTCGCCGAACGACTTCGCCACGGTTTCGGCCCGCACGACCAGGTCGCCGAGCATCGGGCCGGGCGGGATCTGGATCGTCAGCGCGTCTTCCTTGTCGTCGATCTCCTGGGCTTGCAGCTTGTCGATGTTGGCGAGGCGGGCCTTCGACTTCGACATGCGGGCGCGGGGGGCCATCTTGGCCCACTCGAGTTCGCGCTCGAGTTCCTTGTGCCGCGACGACTCCTGCTTCTCCTCGACGAGCAGCCGCTTGCGCTTCTGCTCGAGCCAGCCGGTGTAGTTGCCGGTCCAGGGGATGCCCCGGCCGTTGTGGATTTCGAGGATCCACTTCGCCACGTTGTCGAGGAAGTAGCGGTCGTGGGTGACGCTCACGACGGCACCGGGGTACTTCGCCAGGTGCCGTTCGAGCCACTCGACCGACTCGGCGTCGAGGTGGTTGGTCGGCTCGTCGAGCAACAGCAAGTCGGGCCGCTGCAACAGCGCCTTGCACAGCGCGACGCGGCGACGCTCGCCGCCGGACAGCCGCTCCACCGGGGCGTCCGGCGGCGGCAACCGCATCGCGTCCATCGCCAGCTCGAGTTGCCGGTCGAGGTTGTACGCGTCGGCGGCGTCGATGGCGGCTTGCACACGGTCCATCTCGTTCATCAGCTTGTCGAAGTCGGCCCCGTCGGCGCTCATCGCGTCGCCGATCTCCTCCTGGCGGCTCAGCAGCCTGCGGGTCTTGGCGACCGCCTCTTCGATGTTTTCGAGCACCGTCTTGCCCGGCGTCAGGTGCGGCTCCTGCGGGACGTAGCCGACGGTGGCACCCGCCTGCACGGCCGCCTCGCCCATGAACTCCTTGTCGACGCCGGCCATGATCTTGAGCAGGGTCGATTTGCCGGAGCCGTTGGTGCCCAGTACGCCGATCTTGGCTCCGGGGTAGAACGAGAGGTTCACGTCCTTGAGGATTTCGCGCTTGCCGTAGTGCTTCGTGAGGTTGCGCATCGTGAAGATGTAGTTCTCAGCCATCGCCGCCCTCGGGGTACGAACCGGTGTCGGAGGCTATTGTAGCGGCCGGCCGGCGGGCCGTAGCCCGCGCGGCCGAGTCAGGTCAGGATGCGCCGCACGACGGTGCCGTGAACGTCTGTTAAGCGGAAGTCGCGGCCGCTGTAGCGGTACGTCAGCTTCTCGTGGTCGATGCCCATCAGGTGCAGGATCGTCGCGTGCAGGTCGTGGACGTGGACCTTGTCCTCGACGGCTTTGAAGCCGAACTCGTCGGTCGCCCCGTGGGTGATGCCGCCCTTCACACCCCCGCCGGCCAGCCAGACGCTGAAGCCGTGGTGGTTGTGGTCCCGGCCGCTGCCGCCCTCGCTCGTCGGCGTGCGGCCGAACTCACCGCCCCACAGCACGAGCGTCTCGGCCAGCAGCCCCGTGCGCTTCAGGTCGCGTAACAGTGCGGCGATCGCCTGGTCGGAGTCCTTGGCCTTGGCGCGGTGGCCCTTCTCGATGTCGCCGTGGTCGTCCCACGGCTGGCCGCCGCCGTAGAAGACCTGCACCGTGCGGACGCCGCGCTCGACGAGCCGGCGGGCGGTCAGGCAGGCGTCGGCGAAGTAGCCCTTGCCGTACTCCTCGCGGACTTTGGCCGGCTCGCGGCCCACGTCGAAGGCGTCGGTCGCCTCGGTCTGCATCCGGAAGGCCATTTCGAGCGACTGGATGCGGGCGTCGAGTTGGTCGTCCCCCGGACGCCGGGCCGCGTGGCCGCGGTTCAGGCCGTTGAGCAGGTCGAGCTGCTCGCGCTGCGTGCCGGCCGTGACGTGCCGGTTGCGGATGTGGTCGATGACTTTGGCGGGGTCGAGGTTGGCGATGTGGCAGCCCTGGTACGCGCCCGGCAGGAAGCTGTTGTTCCACAGGGCCGGCCCGACGACCGGCTTGCCGGGGCAGAGCACGACGAAGCCCGGCAGGTTCTGGTTCTCGCTGCCGAGGCCGTAGAGCAGCCAACTGCCCATGCTCGGCCGGATCGGCTGGGTGTTGCCGCAGGTCATGAGCAGCAGCCCCGGCTCGTGGTTGGGGATGTCGGTGTGCATGCCGCGGATGACGCAGATGTCGTCGATGCACGCCCCGACCTTCGGGAACAGCTCGCTGACCTCGACGCCCGACTGGCCGCACTTCTGGAACTTGAACGGCGACTTGAAGAGCGCCCCGGTCTTGCGCTCGGTCTTCAGCCCGGCAGCCGGCGGCTGCTGGCCGTGGTACTTGTCGAGCGCCGGCTTGGGGTCGAAGGTGTCGACCTGGCTCGGCCCGCCGTTCATGAACAGGTGGATGACGTGCTTCGCCTTCGGCGCGAAGTGCGGCGGCTTCGGCGCGAGCGGGTTGGCGGCCTTGTCGGCGGCGGCCGCCGGCGCGGACAGCCCGGCGAGGCCGAGCAGTCCCAGCCCGGTGCCGGTGCGCGCGAGCATCTCGCGGCGGGAGAACGGCGGGAAGTCGGTCACGGGAGGAGCCTCGGGTCAGAATGTTTTGGCGAGCCGGAAGCGTCAGCGCCCGGTCAGGCTTTGATTGGTACTTTTGGACCTGCATCATGCATCCCGTATTGCATCCATTTGAACACTACGCCAGCGCAGCATGCGGCGGCCGGCGCCGCCCCCCCCCCCCGGCGGTTTTG
>JANXTD010000350.1 GCA_025352585.1 Fimbriiglobus sp. | reverse complement strand
GTCAGCCCCGCCGCCGCGACGCGGCCGTTGAACTCCACGTCCTCGCAGGCGTCGAACGACTGGTCGAACAGGCCGACGCGCTCGAAGACACTGCGGCGGTAGACGACCGCCGTCGATTGCGGGGCGACGAACTTGGCCTCGGCCGAGTAGATGTCCGAGTCGGGGTTGTGGCCCAGCCGCGACGACCGCGCCGTTGAAACCGCGCGCTGGAACGGCGTCGGGTCGGGGGCGTCGAGCGGCTGCGGCCGGCCGAGGGTGTCGGCGGCGCTCGCCGTGAGCGCGTCCACGACGCTGCGCAGGTAGTGCGCGTCCGGCACTTGGCAGTGGCCGTCGACGAGCACGACCACGTCGCCGACGGAGTGCCGCACGGCGGCGTTGCGGCCGGCGCTCGACAGGCGGTCGGGGTTGTAGACGAGCTTCAGGTTGTCGAATTCGCCCTGGAGTTCGCGCACGACGGCGACGGTGGCGTCGGTGGAGAAGCCGTCGGCGACGACGACCTCGAAGAGGTCGCGGGGGTAGTCCTGCGTCAGGAGTTTGCGCAAGGTCGCCCCGACGGAGGCCGCCTCGTTGCGAACCGGCACGATCACGCTCACGACCATCGGCCACCTCCCTGCTCCAAGAACTCCGGGCGCTGACGCTTCCGGCTCGCCGGGAACTACTCCCCGCCCGCCGGGCGGCGCGGCGCTCGGGCGTACAGCGACTTCGCGCCGACGAGCTTCAGCAGCGTGCAGGCGTAGATCGCCAGGTCCAGCAGCGGCCCCATCGCGCGGAGGTAGTGCCGGTCGTAGGCGACCTTGTTGCGCACCGACTGCACCGTCGTGTCGGCCGGCAGGTGCACCTGCGCGAAGCCAGTGATGCCCGGCTTCACGGCGTGCCGGGCGGCGTAGCTCGGCACCGCCCGCACCAGTTGCGCGACGATCTCCGGGCGCTCCGGCCGCGGGCCGACCAGGGCCATGTCGCCGCGCAGGACGTTCACCAGTTGCGGCAACTCGTCGAGGTGCAGGCGGCGGAGCCACTGGCCCAGCGGCGTGACGCGGGGGTCGCCGGGCATCGACCAGCGCGGGCCGGTCAGGCTCTCGCAGTCGTGGGCCATCGTCCGCACCTTGTAGATCGTGAACGGCACGCCGCCGCGGCCGACGCGCGTCTGCGTGTACAGCGCCGGCCCGCGCGAGGTGAGCTTGACCGCCACCAGCGCCACCGCGATCAGCGGCGACGCCAACACGAGCAGCCCCAGCGCCAGCGGGAACTCGACGGCCGCCTTCACGGCGACGGTCCGGTCGAGCCGCGCCGCACCCGGCGAGCGGGGGACGAAAGTCCCCCGCGTCAACTCCCCGCCGCGCGGAGACTCCTCGGCGTGGCGAGGTTCCTCGGGAGACTTTCGTCCCCCGCTCGCCGGGCGCGGCACGTCCCGCGGGATGATCGTCGTGGTGCGGCTGGCGTTCATGCGTCAGCGTCCTCAGGGGGTCGGGGTCGGTCAAGGTGAGGGAGTCGCGGCTACTTCGCGAACAGGCCGTGGTACTGCGCGAAGCAGGCCGCGGTGAACTGCTTCACCCCCGGCGTGTCCGCGGCGACCGCCAGCGCGTCGGCCTCGCCGATCGGCGTGACGATGTAGACCTTGGCCAGGTTCACTACCCGCAGGTAGGCGATGCGCGGCGTGTCGGGGGCGGACCAGGTGCCGTCGGCGGTCCAGCTCCAGCGGACGCGCTGCCGGTCGGTGCGCGTCGCCGTCTTCTTCTCGAACTCGCAGACGTAATAGCTGACACTGCCCGCGCCCGGCACGTCGATCGTCTCGCGCAGCGGCGGCCGCAGCATCTTGTAGCCGCTGGCGACGTAGCAGACGTCCGGCGTGTGCGTGGCGACCGACCCGGCGGCCCCACTAATCACCGACACCATGAAGCCCTGGTTGCGGCTCGCCGAGGTGTAGCGCCGGCAGGTGCCGACGCTCTTCTCCTTGAGCGGCAGGTCGTTGGGCACCGACTCGGACTCGTAGTCGCCCAGCGTGACCGCGTGGGCGTGCAGCCGGTCGAGCGCGACGGGCGTCGGCGTCTCCCAGCGGTGCGTCGCCGCGCCGTGGGCGGCGGCCCCGGCGGCGATGGCCACGCAGGCGATGATCAGGGGGAGACTCTTCATGGGTGTTGTTTCTGATCGGGTATGGGGTATCGGGTGTGGGGTATGGTCAGACCGGCCCCCGGTTTTCGATTGATTTTCCGCTCCGGGTTCCGCGCTCCGGGTTCCTAACACAGCGCCTCGTGGCGCGTCGCGCCGACGTAGACGATGCCGACCGTCGGCACGTCCAGCGCGGTCAGGCGGTCGAGGGCGCGCTTCAGCAGCGGCATGCGCGTCTCGCGGTACAGCGTGCAGAGCAGCACGGCGTCGGCGCGGCGGACCGTCTCGATCGACTCCGACACGCTCAGCAGGCCGTGGCCGTGCAGCACGACGCAGTCGAAGTCCTCGCGGCACTCG
This sequence comes from Fimbriiglobus sp., assembly GCA_025352585.1. GTDB lineage: Bacteria > Planctomycetota > Planctomycetia > Gemmatales > Gemmataceae > Fimbriiglobus. The sequence continues at coordinate 440 of JANXTD010000350.1, read as the reverse complement.
CGCAACATCCCGTCGAGGCGGCTGCCGACCGCCGTGCGGCGCAGGTCGTCCGACCAGTTGCCGGCGGGCAGAAGGGTCAGGCCGCTGGGGAGCACGATCTGGCAGGCGCGGGCGTCGCACTCGGTGCGCAACACCTCGCACGCGCCGGGGCCGTTCGGCACCCCCGCGAAGTGGTGCAGCGACGGGTTGCGCAAGTCCAGGTCCACCAGTAGCGTGCGGTACCCGGCTTGCGCCAGGCCGTTGGCGAGGCCGTAGGCGGTGAACGCCTTGCCCTCGTCGCCGTGCGGGCTGGTCACGGCGATCGTCCGCACGCCCCGCTTCAGCCAGGTCTGGGCGACCACCGAACGCAACTTGTCGATCGCCTCGGTCACGTCGGCTTTTTTCAGCGGGTCACTCGCGGTCGCGGCGGTCGGCTGCCACGGCACGACGCCGACGATCGG
>JANXTD010000319.1 GCA_025352585.1 Fimbriiglobus sp. | reverse complement strand
ACTTCGGGTGCGGGGTGACCGAATTCGCCCCGGTGTTGGAGGCGGTGCTGGCGTAGGATCGAAACATTTTGCCGCAGAGACGCAGAGGCGCGGAGAAAACCGAAACCCAAGATTTGGTTTAAAACACGGGTTTGGCTCTGGTATTCTCCGCGACTCTGCGTCTCCGCGGCAACATTTCTTCTCCGTTACCCTGGCCGGGTCATCGCCTCGGGGTTCACGACCTCGTCGAACTTCGCCCCCGTCAGGGGGGTGCCGTCTTTGAGCGGCGGGGCCAGCTTCAGCGCCTCCTCGCGCAGGGTCGTGCCGTTGTGGTGCGCTGCTTTCGCGATGGCCGCCGCGGCGTCATAGCCGATGTGCCGGTTCAGCGCCGTCACCAGCATCAGCGACTCGTGCAGGAACTTGGCGATCTGCTGAGTGTTGGCCGCGATGCCGACGCGGACCTGGCCGCCCGGCTTCGGCGTGAGGCGCGACTGATCGACTTCGACCATGCCGGTTTCGGGGTTGTTGACGTATTCGAGGACGGCGTAGTCGTTCTCGGGGACGTCGGCGGCGCAGTGCTCGCGGAAACTGCGACAGGCGTCGGTCAGTAGCCGTACCGAGTGCAGGAAGTTGTGAATGATCACCGGCTTGAAGACGTTCAACTCGAAGTTGCCCTGCGACGCGGCGAAGCCGATGGCGGCGTCGTTGCCCATGACCTGCACGCAGACCATCGTGAGCGCCTCGCTCTGCGTCGGGTTGACCTTGCCCGGCATGATCGACGAGCCGGGTTCGTTCTCGGGGATCGTCAACTCGCCGAGGCCGCAGCGCGGGCCGGACGCCAGCCAGCGGATGTCGTTGGCAATCTTCATCAACGCGCCCGCCAGGGTCTTCAACGCCCCGCTGGCGAAGGCGAGGGGTTCGTGCCCGGCGAGCGCGGCGAACTTGTTGGGCGCGGTCACGAACGGCAGCCCCGTCAACGCCGCGATCTTGGCCGCACTGCGCACCGCGAACTCCGGGTGCGCGTTCAGCCCCGTGCCGACGGCCGTGCCGCCCAGCGCGAGTTCGCACAGCATCGGCAGCGTCAACTTCACCGCGTTCAGGCCGGCGTCGAGTTGGGCGACGTAGCCGCCGAACTCTTGGCCGAGGGTCAGTGGCACGGCGTCCATCAGGTGCGTCCGGCCGATCTTGACGATGCCGGCGAACTCCGCCGACTTGAGCGCCAGCACGTCACGCAGCGCGGTGACACTCGGGACCAGCCGGTGGGTCAGCTCCTCGACCGCGGCGACGTGCATCGCCGTCGGGAAGGTGTCGTTGCTCGACTGCGACAGGTTCACGTCGTCGTTGGGGTGGACCCAGGACTTGTCGCCCAACACCCCGCCGGCGAGTTCGGTGGCGCGGTTGGCGATGACCTCGTTGGCGTTCATGTTGGTCTGCGTGCCGCTGCCGGTTTGCCAGACGCGCAGCGGGAAGTGCGCGTCGAGTTGGCCCGCAATCACCTCGTCGGCCGCGGCGTGCAGGTGCGCCAACTTCGTCGCCACGTCGAGCCTGTCGCCCGGCTTCGCCTTGACCAGCCCGAGGTCGGCGTTGACCGCCAGCGCCGCCTTCTTGAGCACGCCGAAGGCGCGAATGAGCGGCCGGGGCATGGTGTCCGCGCCGATGGCGAAGTGGGTCAGCGAGCGGGCGGTTTGCGCCCCGTAGTAGACGCCGGCCGGGACGCGGATGCGGCCCATGCTGTCGGACTCGAAGCGGAAGTCGGTCACGGGGCACTCGGGTGTGGGGTGTCGGGTGTGGGGTATGGTCGGAAGTTACGGCGGCGTGACGGGGTCGATCGCCGTGAGGCCAAGGTAGCGGCTGAAGTCGCGCGCGTTGAGGGTGACGAGGTGGGTGACGCCGTGGCTGAGCATCAGCGCGGCGAGCCGGGCGTCGTGGACCTGCTTGCCGAGAACCGCGTGCGCGACGATCAGGCTACACCAAATGGCGTAGGTCGTGGCGAGTTCGGGGAGCAGGGTGAAGCCACGCTCGACGCGCTGGAGACGTTGCTCCGCGACGGCAAGGCTCAGGCCGAATCCACCCCGCGCGGTGGCCGGGCGAGTGCAGACGTTCCAGAACTCGGCGATGTTTTGCGCGGCGGTGACGAGTTGGTGGCCCTGGGCTTCAAGGGCCGCGACAGTTCGCAACACCGCGTCAGTTCGCGGGTCGCCCGGCTCGAAAAGTCGCAGTAGGATGCCGGAGTCGGCGAGGTTTCGCATTCGTCATGGTCGTCGTAGATGTCGGCGCTGGAGAAGTCGAGGGGCAAGGACTGCCCACTCGACATCGCCTGCATCTCGTCGAGGAGCTTGAGAAACTCCTCCGTTGTGAGTTTCGGCCGGGAGCCGTCGGCGAGTGGGAAGTCGATCGGGAGCGATTGGCCACTCGACATCGCGGCCATCTCGGCGCGGTTCCGCCGGGACTCCTCAAGGGTCGGGCGGGGCCGCGATATGTACCAGGGCGCGGGGTCGGCCGGGGGCGACATGCCAGCGCGGGCCGCCTCCGCGATCAGGACGATGCTCCGCACCACCGGCTCAGGCAACCCGGTCAAGTCGAGAGTCAGTGGCGGCGAGAAGTCGGTGCTCATAGGGATATCGTACCACGGCGGATGCTGCGTGTCAGTGGGTTCTTGCCCGCCGGGGCAGGTGATCGGGGACAGTTTGAGGGCGCGTTTCGCCAGGGTGCGGCAACTCAGGTTCAACTGAGTGGGCCGGGGTGGAAGCGGGCGACGCGCTCAAAGAGGCCGTGCTTGCGTTTGATGTCTGGCTTTCGCTCGAAGTCACGACTCAGGAGTTGGGCAACTTTCTTCGACTTGACCTGCTCATGCAATAGGTACTCATGAATCTCATGTTGGCACCAATCCGCCATCGAGGTGGCGCAGCCGGCGGGGAAAAACTTGCCCCGGTCGCGGAGCAGTTGCCACACGCTACGCGGCAACCTCGCGTCGTCCTGATCGACAAGAAACAGGGGCAAGATTGAAGTGGCCAACGAGCCGCCACGGTCCGAGAGGTTGGTGTCCAAGATCTCGGCGTAGGCGAGTTCCAACAGGCACCACCCCCGCGTCGAATTCAGCATGGCGTCGGTCACGAAAAAGACCACGTGCCGCGAGTCGAGAACAGCGTCCCGCAGAGCCTCGCGCGAGGGGCGGCCGTAGCAATAGTCCTTCTGATCGAGCCAGGGCTTTACCTCCGCCTTGACCAAGGCGTCGTAGACCGGCGTGACGAGTGCCGCCCGGTCCTCCTGAGAGTGGGAGAGGAAAACGTGGTGAGTACATTTGGGGAACGACGCGATCTGCCAGAACATCCCGACCCCCTTACCAAGTCGGTACGGGGAGCGGCGGCACGACAGCTTTCGGGGACTCACGGCCTGTCAGTGCGGCGATCAACCTCTCGCCAAGGTCCGTCGGAAAGTACGCGGCGAACCCGGTGTCGTCGAGAATTGCCGCATCGCACATGTTCTCAATGGCGACATCGATCTCCC
>JANXTD010000284.1 GCA_025352585.1 Fimbriiglobus sp. | reverse complement strand
GTACAAGGCCGTGCTCACCGCGCTCGGGCCGACCCGCCCGGTCGTCATCCGAACGCTCGACATCGGCGCGGACAAGTTCTCGTCCGCGTCGGCGATGCTCAGCGGCGAGAAGAACCCCTTCCTGGGCCTGCGGAGCGTGCGGCTCTGCCTGAAGAACTTGAAGCTCTTCAAGACGCAGATCCGCGCCGTGCTGCGGGCGGCGGTCCACGGCGAGGTCCGCATCATGTTCCCGATGGTCACGACCGTCATGGAGCTGCGGCAGTGCAAGAGTCTGATGGCCGAAGTGGTCGAAGACCTCGAAGAAGCGGGAATCCCCTTCAAAGCCCGCATCCCGGTTGGTACCATGGTCGAGGTGCCGGCCGCGGCGCTCATGGCCGACGTGCTGGCGAAGGAGGTCGATTTCTTCTCGATCGGCACGAACGACCTGGTGCAGTACACGCTGGCCGCCGACCGGAACAACGAGAACGTCGCCGGGCTTTACAACCCCGCCGACCCCGCCGTGCTCAAGCTGATCAAGATGGTCTGCGACGCCGCCAAGGCCCGCGACAACCTCACGGTCAACGTCTGCGGCGAGATGAGCGGGGAGGCGATGTTCATCCCGCTACTGCTGGGCCTCGGCCTGCGGCAGATGAGCGCGACGCCCCGCAAGATCCCCGAGATCAAGCGGGCCGTGCGGAACTTGACGATTGCCGACGCCGAGCGGGTCGCCGAGACCGTCCTGAAGATGGAGACGGCCCGCGAGGTGACGACTTACTTACGGGAACACCAGCGACGGTATTCCCCCGACGCGGCCGACTGACGCCCCCGAGTTTCGTGGGGGCGCAGTCCGCGGCGACCCGATAGGAGAGCGCTGACGCCCCCCGGCCTGACGGCCCGTGGGTGAGGCCGGCGCTGACCGCGATGACCGCGACGCTCGGCGACAAACTCCGCTTCCGCTTCGCCAAGACCGGCGCGCTGAGGCTCCTCGGCCATCAGGACCTCGTCCGTTCCGTCGAGCGGATGCTGCGTCGCGCCGCCGTGCCCTTCCGCCAGACGCAAGGCTTCCACCCCGGCCCGCGCCTGGTCTTCGCCCTGTCGCTGCCCCTCGGGGCCGACGCCCTTGACGATGTCGTCGAACTCGAACTGACCTCGCCGCACGCCGCCGCCGACGTGCTGCCGCGCCTGAACGCCCACGCCCCCGAGGGTCTGCACTTCCGCGACGCCAGGGTCGTGCCGCTAAAGTCCACCGCGATGGTCCGCCGCGCCGTCTACCGAATCGCCTTCCCCACCGAAATGACGCCAGCTGTTGAAGCGAGCGCCGCCGGCCTGCTCGCCAGCGAGCGCGTCTGGGTCGATCGGCTGCACCCGACCCCGCGGCGCACCAACATCCGGCCGTACCTGCGTAGTCTCAACGTGATGCCGGGCGAAGTGACCCTCGACCTCTGGGTGACGCCGTGCGGCAGCGCCCGCGGCGACGAGTTGACGCAACTGCTGGGCCTGACCGAAGTCGTCGCCGGCGGCTCGGTCCTGACCCGCGTGACGCTCGAAATCCACGACGAACTCGCGGCCCCGCCGGGCGACAGCCCGCCGGAAGGCCGGCCGGAAACGGCCCCCCTCGAACACGTCCCCGCCGCGTTGGCGCGGGACGCGGCACACGATGCCAGCCCGCCGCCCGCGGCCACTTGGGGGCCTTCCCCCGACGGCCCGGAGGTGGAGTGACCCCCGCCGACGGACGCCGCGGCGTCCGCCGGATGTACCCAGGATTGCCATGAAAAAAGAGATGCTCATTAACGTCCTCCAGGCGGAGGAGTGCCGCATTGCGATCATTGAGGACGGCGTCCTCGAGGAGCTCTATATTGAGCGGGCGAGCCAGGAGAGCTACGTCGGCAACATCTACAAGGGCCGCATCGTCAACATCGAGCCGGGCATCCAGGCCGCGTTCGTCGATTTCGGCATCGGCCGCAACGGCTTCCTGCACGCCTCCGACGTGGACCCGATCTACTACAAGCACCTGCTGCCCCAGGACGTGCAAGACGAGATGGACGCGGCCGAGAACGCCGCCGCCGGGGCCAATCGCAACAACGGCGGCGGCGGTGCCCCGCGCGGGCGCGGCCGGGACCGCGGCGAGCGCAGTGAGCGCCCCGACCGGCGCGGGCCGCGCCGCGACGCCGGCGACGACGAGCGC
>JANXTD010000273.1 GCA_025352585.1 Fimbriiglobus sp. | reverse complement strand
CGGTCGAGGTCGTTGAGCCGCACGACTTCGTGGCGGCGGTTGGTCACCATCGGGGCCTTGCTCGCTTGCAGGCGGGCGAGGGCCGTCGCGGTCGGGTGGTCGCCGGGCTGCTTGGCGAAGTTGATCGGCATGCCGTGCAACTCGACGAGGTCCGACCCCATGTAGCAGTTCAGCAGGCCGATGGCGATGACCTGGATGTCTTCGAGGGCCTGCTTCGGGTCGGCCGGGTCGCCGCCGCCGATCAGTTCGCGGGCCTGCTTGCGCAGCGACTCGAACGGCAGCGTCGCCGGGTACGCGGCCGAAAGTACCTGCATGCACGCTTTGAGCAGCGGCCGGTTGGTGCCCATGCTCATCCCGGCGGGGGACTTGTACGACACCGTCTCTTCGGTCTTGAACGGCACCTCGGCCAGCGGGTTGCCCTCGGCGTTGACGGCCTTCGCCGCGCTGGCGACGTGCAGCACCCGCAGGCTCTCGGGGTTGACGGCCCAGTTCGGCTGCACGCGGTCGAGGCAGATCAGCGTCTCGCGGAACATGCGGTTGCGCAAGAAGTCCATGTACTGCTCGGCCTGCACCTGGTCGGTGGCGAGCATCCGCAGGGTCTTCTCGATCTCCGGGCCGAAGTTGCCGGTCACCATCGTGCCGACGCGGGCCTCGCCCAGGTACTTCAACCCGTGGGCCTTGGCGCGGTCGGCGAACTGGTGGAAGTACAGCGGCTGGTTGTTCTCTTCGAGGTGCTCGTGGTACAGGTAGTGGTCGGCCTGGTGCCGCAAGGTTTCGAGTTCCGTCTTCAACAGCACCGCGTACGCGGAGCCGTCTTGCTTGACGGATTGCGCGAGGAAGTCCAGCAACGCGCGGGCCTGTTGCGTCCGCAGTTGGGCGGTGTTGAAGCGGGCGGAGTGGTAGCGCATCATGTCGCGGATCATGCCGCGCAGGTGCCAGCCGGGGTAGGTGTTGTAGCTGATGTACGCCACGCCGTTGGGCGTCATTTGCTTGGCGCAGATCTCGTACACCTTGTCCTGGACGTCCTGCGGCACCCAGCTAAAGACGCCGTGGCAGATGACGTAGTCGAACATCCCGTAGGAGGCGTCCACGTCGAGGATGCTGGCGGTCTTGAGCGTCAGGTTCTTGAGGCCGAACTCCTTGACCATCGCCTGGCCTTCGAGGATTTGCCGCTCCGACAGGTCGATGCCGATGAACTCCGAGTCCGGCAGCAGGTCGGCCATCGGGATGAGGTTGCCGCCGCCGGCGCAGCCGAGTTCGAGGACGCGGCAGCGCTGCACCGGGGTCGGCCTCATGCCGAAAAGCGTACCGATGGTGAAGAGCCGGCTGGGGTGCGTCTGGGCGAACGGGTGGCTCTCGTAGGGCACCTCGTCGTAACTGTTGAGGTTCGCCGGGGGGGCCGCGAGGGTTTCCGCCATGTCAAACGTCCTGTCTGGGGAGCCGGGGGTGCGTAGAGGCTAGGGGTACTGTCCGCCGCCGGGGGGAGGGCGTCAAGTCCGCGCGAACGGATCGTACCGTCACAATCGGCAGGCGGGGCGGGCGTGAATTACCCTTTCGCTCCGGCGGGCACTTATCATAAGACGGCCGGGCGGCGAAACCGTTTCGCCGCCCGCCCGCCACGACTCCCCCAACCCCGAGCCGACTCGCGTGGCGACCCCCGACGACCGACCGCCCGACGACTCGCCCCCCGACGACCTGGGGGCGGCCCGCTTGCCGCTGGCGACGGCGCTGACCCTCGGCCCGGCGATGCTGGCGGCCGGCGACCCGCGCGGCGCGCACGAGGTCTACGACTGCGCGGCCCGGCTGCTGCTCACGGCGGTGCCGGCGGGGCCGCTGCACGCCGCGACCGTGGCCGCGCGGGAGGCGGCCGACTTCGAGCCGGACCCCGCGGCCCGTGCCGAACTCCTCCAAACGCTGTTCCTGGAGACCCTCGGCGACCGCCTGGCCGACGCGACCGACTCGGACGAGAACCCCGACGACGCCGACGAGGGCGGGCCGCTCGACCGGGCGCACGGCGTCATCGTCAAGGCGATCTCGCTGGGGGCCCCGGCGTTCAACCAGGGCAACCACCGCGGCTGCTGCGAGGTCTACGCCGCGACGACCCGGCTCGTGTTGGCGGCCGCCGCGACCCCGGCGCTGGCCCGCGAGCGCCTGGAGCGGGCGCTGGCCGAGGCGGCGGCGGTCGCCGACGAGCACCGCAAGGCGTGGGTGCTCCGCGACGGCCTCGACGACGTACTTTCGCTGAGCGCGGGCGGGGCGACAGGGCCGCGGATCACGC
>JANXTD010000216.1 GCA_025352585.1 Fimbriiglobus sp. | reverse complement strand
GAAGTCGCGGCGACCAAGGCCCTGCAACTCCCCGTTACTCCCGGCGTCGACCCGCGCGTCCACCCGCACCTGCTGGCGTGCTTCCTGGCGCGCGGCCGGGACGCGCAGGACGGCCGGCCCGACGGCGACGCCGCCGCGCAGGAGGCCCCGCCCGGCACCGACGCCCTGGGCCGCTACGCGATCGACGCCCTCCGCGCCCACTCGCGCATCTTGGAGCCGCGCGCCGGCGTCGATCCGTTCGAGTCGCGCGACGTCCTCGGCTTCCTGGGCGGCGACGCGCTGGGGGCGAGGCTGGCCGAGTTCCTGCGGCCCAAGGGGGCGCTGCACAACCCCGACGACGCCCGCCGGCTGCTGGCCATCGACGAGGCCGACCCCACGGCGGTGACGATGCCGCGCGTGCTGTTTGCCCTCTTGGAGGCGGCCCCGCGGCTCGACCCGCAACTGGTGTCGGCCGTCATCCCGCAGACGCTCCGGGCCATTGAACTCATCCCCGAGTGGGTTCGCCTCGGCAACCTCGGCGGCGACGCGGCGACCCTGACGCTCCGCTACGGCCGGCGGATGCTGCTCTCGGCCTGCCACGCCGCAACGCTGTTCCAACTCGCCGGCTCACTCCGCGCCGCCACGGAGCAACTGATCGAGCGCTGCGACGCGCCGGACGGCCCGACGGCGCGGCTGTTCGAGCCGGTCGCCGGGCCGTACTTCCGCGCCCTCGCCCGGCTGGGCCTTCGGCCGCTCGCCGAACTGCTCGTGGCGAGGCTGCGACCCGGCGGCGAGGCTGGGCCGACTGAGCTCGGCGTGGCGGTCGGGTACTACGTCGCCGGGCAGCCGGACGCGGCTAACGCCATCCTCGACGCCGCCCGCGACCGACTGTTCGTCAAGGGCATTCGCGACGACCGCGACCGCACGGCGATCGCGATGGCCTACGCCGCCGCGCTCGAGCACGCCCCGCCGCGGACGGCGTTGGGCCGGCTCGAAGAACTCTTCCTGCGGCTCGACATGGTGACCGCGACCGGGGCGACCAACCGCTACTTCACCCTCGCGCCGCTGGCCCTGATCGACGTGGTAATTCGAGCCGTGGTCAGCGAGGAATTCACGCTGGGGCCGCAGGTCCGGGCCTGGCTCGACGACGACGAGTACCTGACCCGCCGCCGCGTCAGCCGCGACCTTGGCGAGGCGCTGAAGTCGCTCTGAGCGCCGGAGATTCCCCAAGGGGCGCGGCGGCGTTACAATTGCCCGTCCCCCGCCCAGTTCCTCCGTGACGGACGCACCGCGACATGGCGAAAAAGCCCTCGGCCGAAGACGCAACCCTCGCCGACCTCCAGAGCGAAGCCGACGACCTCCGCAAGCGTATCAACCGCTTCCGCACGGCACTCGGCCGCTTCTTCGTCCACAAGCAGGAACTCATCGACCTGATGTGCGTCGCCGCCGTTGCACAAGAGCCGCTGCTCATTGTCGGCCCGCCCGGTACGGCCAAGTCCGACTTGGTGCTGAAGTTCAAGGACGCGCTGGGCATGGGGGAGGGCGACTACTTCGAGTACATGCTGACCCGCTTCACCGAGCCGAGCGAGATCATCGGCGCGATCGACATCAAGGAGCTGCGCGACGGGAAATACATCCGCCGCAAGGAGGGCAAGCTGCCGACGGCGAAGCTCGTCTTCCTCGACGAGATCTTCAAGTCGAACTCGGCGATCCTCAACATCCTGTTGACGATCATCAACGAGCGCAAGTTCTACCAGGACGGCGTGCCGGAGCCGGTGCCGCTGCGCGTGATGTTCGCCGCGACCAACGAGATCCCGGAGCAGGGCGAGTTGGCGGCGCTCAAGGACCGCTTCGTGTTGAAGGTCCAGAGCCGGCCGGTGCAGGACGACCACTTCACCGAGTTGATCGACATCGGTCTGCAAAATGAGTCGTACAAGGGGCTCAACCAGAAGCCGTGGGCCGAGGGGCACGCAAGCCTCGACGACTTCCTGAAGGCCAACCGCTACCTGACGCACCTGTTCAGCCGCCGCACCGCCGACGCCCGCGGCGAGGAGGCCAACGACCGCGAAGTCTTCTTCCCCGCCGACGTGTTCCGCGAGTTCCAGCGGCTCGTCAAGACCCTCGTGCGCGAGGACAAAATCTTCATCAGCGACCGCAAGCTCGTGAAGCTCTACAAGCTCTTCCGGGTGCGCGCCTGGCTGCTCAGCGGCGGCACCGTGTCGCGCGACGACCTGCGGTTGCTGGCCTACCTCGGCGAGACGCACCAGGAGATCGACCACCTCCGCGAGAAAGTGCCCAACCTGTTGGGCGACGTGTAGGGGCGAACGCGCACGAAAAAGGCCGGCCGGATTGCTCCGGCCGGCCTTCGGCTTTTACTCACGATCCGGTCACAGGCCGCTCTTGGGCAGCAGGCCGATCTTCGGCGTGGCGATGTCGATCGCGGTGCCGACGAACACCGGCTTCGCGGCGACGACGACGTTCTTGCGGTCGGCCGCCAGCTTCGTCTCGAACCGCATCCCCGGCACGCCGGCGGCGATCCCCGGCAGGCGGGACTCGACCATCGGCTGCAACGCCGGCAGCGCGAGGTTCATCGTGCGCGAGGCGTTGAACCGGTCGCCGGTGCCGCCCGACGGGCCGGAGTTGTCGTCGACCGCGAGCGCCGATTCCGACTGCGCCTCGCGGGCGTCAGCCAGGACCGTCACGAGGTCCTTGCGGCTCCCCGCGTCGAGCGTCACCGACACCGTGGCGTCGGCCGTGAGTTCGACGCTGAACACCTCGACCGACTGGGCCGGGGTGCTGGCGTTCTTGGTCACCTTCACGCGGGCGCGGTTGTCGATCGGCGTGCCCAGAACCTTCTTGACGCGGATGCCGTAGGTGCCGGGGAAGGCCGACGCGGCGGTGTACACCTCGGAGCGGTTGTCGTCCCGCTGCTCCAGGATGTCGCACTTCAGCAGGCCGCCGTTGGTCGTCCGCTTGTGGGTCGCCGAGCAAACCGACCCGGTCGGCTCGGTCACGATCAGGTCGAGATCGGCGCGGCCCTGGTACAGCAGTTCGATGACGATGTCGCGGCCCGTGCCCTCGGAGGTGAGGCCGGTCAGGAGCGCGGCGTCGTCCTTGCGGCCCTTGGCGAGCATCGTGCCAGCGATCAGGCCGACCTTCCGCTTCGTGGTGCCGTGGTAGTCGGTGTCGTCGGCCGGCCAGTCCCGCTTGAGCAGGTTGGTCGCCGCCCACTGCACCACGTCGGACTTCACGTCGGTGACGCGGCCGGCGTAGATCAGCGCGTCGGCGTAGGGGTGCGGCGAACTCGGCTCGATGGCCGACGCCCGCTGGCAGTACGCCAGGGCGGTTTCGTGGTTGCCCAGGCCGTCCTCGGCCTTGGCGGCTTGCAAGTACAGCGACGAGTTCGCCGAGTCCATATCGACGCCCGACAGCGAAGCGCGCTCGACCTCGGCCGCCGAACCCTGGCTGCTCTGGAGCGCGATGGCGAGGGCGTCGTGGGTCCAGATGCCGTTGACGCGGCCCTTGCGGAGGCTGGCCTTGAGCACCTCGGTGGCGTGGCCGAACTCCTTCATCTCGAAGAGCAGGTCCACCGCGTCGATGGCGACCTCGGGGTCGGTGATGGCGCTGGTGAAGACGCCGTTCCACAGCTTCTGCGGGTCCTGCTTGCCCTTGAGGGCGAGCGCGGCCGCGACCGCCTTGGGGTCGGGCTTCGCCGGGGGGTTGCCCGCGAGTTGGCCCTTGCCCGGCAGGCCGGGGCCGCCGGCCCCCATCGCGGCCTCGCCGAACTTGACCTTGAACGACGGGCTGGCGTGGTAGCGGTGGCTGCCGCGGATGACCAGCGCCCGCGCCGGCGGGTAGAAGCCGAGCGAGTTCTTCCGCCGCTCGTCCACGGCCCCGACTTCCTCGGCCCGCGACGGGTCGAACAGGCCGACGAGGTCCTGGGCGTTAACGCCGCCGATGCTGCGGAGGTCCCACTCGCCGCGGGCCACGACTTGCGTGATCAGCGAGGCGAGGGTCTTGCTCTGGTCGTTGCCCTGGATGGTGAACTGCGAGCCGAGTTGGCCGAGGTTGCCGCCGGCCGCCCCCTGGAGGGCACCGCCCTGGCCGGCCGCCCCGCCGCCGAGGCCGCCGCCGAAGCCGCCGCCACCGGCCAAGCCGCCGCCGAGGCCGCCCCCGCCGCTGCCGCCGATGCCCCCTCCGATGCCCCCGATCCCGCCGATGCCCCCGATCCCGCCGATGCCCCCGATCCCGCCGATGCCCCCGATCCCGCCGCCACCGCCGATGCCGAGGCCGGCGATCGGTTGCAGCGTGGTCCCGAAGATCGTCGCCTGCGCCCCGAGGGCCTGGATATTCTGGATCAGTGCCGAGTTCGACTGGGCGTTCGGGATGCCGACGACCAACTCGGCTACGTCGAAGACGCGGGTAACCTTGTCGTCGTAGCGCAGGGAGTAAGTGCTGTCGTTCGGCCCGATCTCGATGTACTCCGGCCGGGCGATCCAGCTCATGTTCACGTCGCGGAGGATCGTGTCGAGGTACGCCCCGAGCGGCAAGCCCGTCAGGTTATTCTTCGTCTTGAGCTTGACCTCCTCCGGCTTGAAGTCGGCCGGGAACACGTCCTGGCGGAAGATGAACCGGACGCCGTCGTCCTGGTACTCCTGGGTCAACTGCTGGAGCAGCGTCGCGAGGGTCGTGCCCTCCTTGGCGTCCACCGAGACCTTCTTGCCCTCGTAGCCTTCGAGGATGCCGCGGAGCCGCTTGAAGCTCGCCGGGGCGTCCGGCCCCAGGTTGTTGTTGCTGTACTTCTCGACCCGCGAGCCGGTCAACTCGCGCCAGACGGAGGCCGGCGGGAAGTGGACCGGCGGCTCGTCGGGGTACGGCACGAACGACTTCTCGACCTGCAACATCGTCAGCAGGTAGTTGTTCTCGCGCAGCCGCCGCAGCTCGGTGAGTTCGCGGAGGTTCGTGGACTGCTGGCCGATGCGGTAGCTGGCGAAGGCCTCGGGGATGGAGGTCTGGCCGCGGCTGATCCGCTCCTGGATCATCACCTGCGCCTCTTGCTGGGCCAACTCGTAGCGGGCCTGGCTCATCAGGTTGCGGAACGAGTCGATGCGGGCGCGGGTCTGCTCCTCCTGCGTGGCCCGCTGGGCGTTCTCCTCGACGCGTTGCCGGCTCTGGGCGATCCGCTCCCGCTGCGACGCGAGTTCGCGCTTGATCTCGGAGCCTTTCAGCGTCACCTCTCGCATCGCCGACTCGAGGTCCGCGGCGAGCTTGCGGCGGAAGGTGTCGGAGAGGAGTTCGGTGTTCAGGACCGTCTCGCGCTGACGCTTCAGGTCTTCGTACGACGAGTCGGGGTCGGTCGCGAGGAGCCGGCGGGCGCGGCGCAACGTCTCATCCACGACGATGCGGTACTCTTGCTCGAGGACCGCCTGGGCGTTGCGGGCCTCGGTGATCAGGTTTCGCTCGGCGGGCGTCGCGCCGGCCGGCGGGGCGACCGCCGCGGGAGCCGGCTTGGCCCCCGGGTCGAGCTTGGGGTCGGCGGGCGGCTCTTGCAGCCGGGCGAGCGACTTGCCGTTGACGAGGCCGATCTTGACGGTCTCGGCCTTGAGCTTGCCGTTGCGGATGCCGCCGACGACGCGCAGCCCCGACTGGGCGTCCGCGCCTTGGGGATCGATCTTGAGCGCCGCCGCGAAGAGCTTCTCGGCGTGGTCGAGACGGTCGGCGGAGATCGCCCAGACGCCCTGCACGGTGAACTCGTCGCGGAACAGGCGGTACTGCTCGCCGGCCATCGCCAGCGTCCGCTCGGCCGCCAGCATCGCCGGCGTGTCCTTGGCCCCGGCGGTGCGGTACTGGTCGAGCATCGCGCCCAAGAAGTAGTTGTCGCCCGACGGCTCGGCCAGCTTCTCGGAGAGTTCGACGGTCGTCTTGGTCGTGCCGACGCGGCCCTCGATGCGCATCGCCACCGTCACGTCGGCGGCCTTGGTCGCCCCCAGCACGAGCGTGGCGCGGTCGCAACGCAGCGGCGGCAGGCGGGTCGGGTAGAGTTCGACGCCTTCGGGGCGGAGGGTCACGCGGTCGGGCCGCAGGATCGGCGTGTCGATCGCGGCGGTCAGCTTGGCGGCGAACGCCGCCTTGCCGGCCGGCGAGTTGACGGCCCCGGCGAGCCGGACGACGGCCCCGCCGGTGAGCATCGCCAGGCCGTGCAGGTTCTCGGCGTCGACCTTGGCACCGAGCGGCACGGCGAGGAAGACGACTTCCTGGTCGGCGAGCTTGTGGCCGAGGCCGACGCGGGCCGACTCGGTGAGCGCGACCTTACTGGCCGCCGACTCGCCGTCGCCCAGGAACAGGATCGTCTGCGAGCGGTCGGGCTTGTTCTCGAACGACGCCGCGGCCGCGGTCAGCCCGGCGGCCAGATCGACGGCACCCGAGCCGTACTCGCTCTCGGCGAACTTGACGATCGCCGCGGTCAGCGCCTCGGCGTTCGGGGCGACGAAGCCGCCCGTCAGCGACCGGGTGGCCGCGGGGTTGTCGATGTTGATGGTCCAGGCGTTGACGCGGTCGGCGGGCGACATCCCCTTGGCGAGCGCTTCCAGAATGAGCCGGGCGTTGTCGAGGGCGTTGCCGGCCTGCGACGCCGACGTGTCGATGACGACGACCACGTCGCGCGGCCGGGCGGCGGTCGCGGGCACCTTGGGCTTGACCTGCCAGGCGAACGCCGTCTCGCCGGAGGCGTTGCGGTAGGTCACGGTGGGCAGGGCGCTGAACTTGGTCTGCGCGGCGACGGCCCCGGCTTGGAAGGGGTCGGCGATCGGGCGGGCGGCGGCGGGGGACGGTCGGCTGGGGATTTCCCCGTAGACGGCGACTCCGAGGGCGGCGGTACCGGCCGCGACCCCGAAAATCGCCGTCATGAGCCGGAGCTTCGTGGCGAAGGTCATTGCTCGGGCGCTCCTCTGGCAGCAAGTCGGTCCGCCGGCGGGGCTGCACCCGCGGGCGGGACACTGGGACTGGAAAGCGACACGCGATCGACTCAATCTTAACGGCTCGCCGCCGCGTTCCCCCACCGAAATCCGGCCGGTTCCCGCCTGGCGACCCGCGCACCCCGGCACCCCGAGTGGTCCGGGGAAAGGGGGTGGGTCGAATCTACCCCGCTCAACACGCCGCGCGGGGCGTTGTTGGCGCGAATGCCCCGCCGCATTTTTTGGCCCCGCCACTTAAACGGCACGGCTGGCGGGACCGGCAGCGTCTCGCGCCGGGCGGGGAGGGTCGGGGCGTCCGGAGGCCCGCCGGGGGGGCCGCACGCGGGCATTTCGGCTTGACTTGCCCCCGCGGCACCCTACGTTTCGTTAGGTTTACGCCGCGGCCCCGGCCGCCGGCTCAAGGAACCCCGCCAGGAAGGGTCCCCGGTTTATGTCCAGCCCGAACACCCCGCCCGATCCGCTGCCGCCCTCGATCTCCGCGGCGGAGTTGCGCCGCAGGCTGCTGTCGTCCACGCCGCCGCCGATGGCCGCGATGGGCCTGACCCCCGCGGAGCAGGACGCGCTGCCCGGCTTCGGCCTCGACGCCCTCGCCCGCCTGCGCCTCCCCGGCCAGCCCGGCGACCCCGCCGCGACCCGATCGACGCCGCGGCCCAAGCCGGCCGG
>JANXTD010000199.1 GCA_025352585.1 Fimbriiglobus sp. | reverse complement strand
AACTCGGCGTCCTCGCGGTGGAACATCTTCAGCGACACGACCTCGTCGTTCGGCACCACCTGCGGGAAGCAAACCACCTGCGGGAACGCGGCCCGAAACGCCGCGGCCCCGGCCTTCGCCGCGGCGTCGCCCGGCGGCTCGACCGGCAGGCGCTGCGTCAGGCTGCGGTAGCTGCCGACCGCGGCCGGCTTCCAGAGCTTCGCCTGACCCGGTGACCGCGGCGGTGAACGCCGGCGCGTCCTTGTCACTCGCCTTGGCCCACGCCGCCCGGACCGTGGCGAGCGGTTCGCCGCCGTCGGTGCCGGTCAGCGTCGCCCAGACGACCCCGAGGTACTTGGCGTGCAGCGTCTCGGCCGCGGCGACTTTCTCGACGGTGGTGGTGCCGGCGCGCAGGGCGTCGCGGTGCTTCAGTGTCGCGGCGAGGTACTTCGCCAGCGGCGGCTGGCCGAAGGGGTTGGTGTACCCGGCGTAGAACGCGCGGAGCTTCGTCAGGCTCTCGTCGGTCCAGTCGCGGCGGGTCTTGCCGGCCGAGAAGCGGAAGCCGTCGGGCAGCAGCACCGCGTGGTCGGCCACGTCCTTGGCGGCGTTGAGGTACTTCGTCAGCAGCGCCGGCGACACGTCGGTCAGCGCCTCGGCGGCGTTCGTAAAGCCCTCGCCGGCGGCCCCGTCGGCGGGGAACTCGCGCGTCGGCCGCAGGTCGACGCCGGTCAGGTCGCGCACCGTGGCGTCGAACTCGGCGTTGCTCAACCGGCGCAGCGGCACGGCCCCCGGATCGCCGGCGTTGGCCTTCGCGGCGGCGTCGAGCACGCCGCGGGTCCAGGCGAGCAGGTCACGCTTCTCGCCCGGCGTCAGTTGCGGCTTGCCCTGCGGCGGCATCTCGCCGGCTTCGACCTGCTCGACGACTTGCTGCCAAACTTTGGTGTGCTTGCGGACGCTCTCGGGCGTGTCGAAGCGTTCGAGGTCGAGCGACCCCTTCATGAGCTTGGTCGAGTGGCAGTCGAGGCAGACTTTGACAACGATGCCGCGGGCGGCGGGGTACCCGACCGCCGGCGGCGCGGAGACTTTGGCGGGCGGTTCGGCGGCCCAGGCGGCCAACCCGACGGCGGCGGCCACGGCCAGGCCGAGGCGGAAGGGGGGCGGCATTCCAGGCGAGTCCTGCGGGGAGAGGGCACCGGCGGGAAGGCGATCGTACCCGACCGCGGGACGCCGTGCAAGGACCAAAGCCGCGCCGCCGCCCCCGCCGGCCGCCGCGGCTTCAACCCCTGCGCCGCCCCGGCGAGTTCCCGCGCGGGGGTTGTGTCGCCGGCCGGACGCCTTATAGTCACGGCAACCGAACGCCCCCGGACCGGTGCCCGCGATGCGCTACCAACTCCTCGACCGGATCGACGCCCACCAGCCGGGGAAGTTCCTGCGCGGCTGCAAGTTCCTCGCCCTCGGCGAGGAGTACCTCGCCGACCACTTCCCGCGCTTCCCCGTCATGCCGGGGGTGCTCATGCTGCAAAGCCTCACCGAGGCGGCGTCGTGGCTCTGGCGGGCGACCACCGGCTACCGGCACACCGTCGTTGTGTTGCGGGAAGTCAAGAACGTCAAGTACGGCGGCTTCATGCTGCCGGGCCGGCGCATGGACGTGGCCGTCGATTGGGTCAAGGACTCGGCCCTCGACGGCGACCGCGTCACCTTCCGCGGCAAGGGGGCCGACGACTCCGGTCAGCCGACGATCTCCGCCACCTTCACGCTGCACGGCTACTCGCTCGCCGACCGCGGCCCGGCCGGCGCGATCGCCGACGACCGGTTGCGCACGCACCTCATGGAGCGCTGGGCACTGCTCACCGGCGAACTCCGCACGCCCCTCGGGAAGACTGACTCATGATGACGCTCGAAAATCAGGTCGCGCTCGTGACCGGCGGCAGCCGCGGCATCGGCAAGGCGATCGTGCTCAAACTCGCCGAGGCGGGGGCCAAGGTCGCCTTCGTCTACCGCAGCAAGTCCGCGGAGGCCGACGCGCTGGTGGCCGAAGTCGCGGCGGCCGGCGGCGTGGCCAAGGCGTACCAGGGCGACGTGGCCGACCCCGCGACCGCCGGCTGCGTCGGCGAGGCGGTGTTGGCGGAGTTCGGCCGCATCGACATCCTCGTCAACAACGCCGGGGTCATCCGCGACGGCCTGTTCGTGAGGATGGAGCCGTCGGCCTGGCGCGAGGTGCTAGCGACCAACCTCGACGGCACGTTCTACTTCTGCAAGGCGGTCGCCGAGCAGATGGTGTTCAAGCAGCGCTCCGGGCGGATCGTCAACATTTCGAGCGTCGCGGGGAGCCACGTCAACGCGGGGCAGGCGAACTACTCGGCCAGCAAGGGGGCGGTCAACGCCTTGACTAAGGTGCTGGCGATGGAGATGGGCAAGCGCGGCATCACGGTCAACGCGGTCGCGCCGGGGTTCATCGAGACCGACATGAGCGAGGCGGTCCGCAACAAGGCGGGCGACATCATCAAGAAGGCGATCCCGCTGAACCGGCTGGGCATCCCGGACGACATTGCCAACGTCGTCTTGTTTCTTTGCGGCCCGGCCGC
>JANXTD010000172.1 GCA_025352585.1 Fimbriiglobus sp. | reverse complement strand
CGCTCGACGCCCCTGTGCGCGGTGCCGGATGTCGATTTCGGTAGCATGCCAAACGACGGAGGCTTTCTGCTGTTCGATGACCATGAGAAGGCACAATTCATCGCTCTTGAGCCACAGTCCGAAATGTTCTTCCGGCGAATTCTCGGTTCGGTCGAGTTCATCAACGGGCTTTCCAGATGGTGCCTGTGGCTTGTTGATGCGTCGCCATCAGCACTTCGCAGCATGCCGGAGATTCTCAAGAGAATTGAAGCTGTCAAAAACAAACGGCTTGCAAGTCCTCGCCCTGCAACGCGAAGACTGGCTGAAACCCCCTCCCTGTTCGGAGAAATCCGTCAGCCACAAACTCGATACCTGGGCATACCAAAAACGTCATCGGAGCGACGGCGATATGTGCCCGTGGGGTTCCTCGAACCGGAAGAGATCGCGAACTCGGAATTGTTCACCTGCACCGGCGCGTCGCTTTACCACTTCGGTATCCTCACGTCGTCGCTGCACAACTCGTGGCTTCGTCTGGTCGGAGGTAGACTCAAATCCGATCCCAGATACTCCGTAGGACTCGTTTACAACAACTACCCCTGGCCGACGGAGGCGGGGGAGAAGTTGCGGGGGGCGGTGGAGGCGAAGGGGGCGGCGGTGCTGGCGGCGCGGGCCAAGTTCCCGGCCGCGAGCCTGGCCGACCTGTACGACCCGCTGACGATGCCGCCGGAGTTGACGAAAGCGCACGCGGAGCTGGACCGCGCCGTGGAGCGCTGCTACCGCCCCGAGCCGTTCGCCGCCGACCGCGACCGGGTCGAGTACCTGTTCGCGGAGTACGAGCGGCTGACGGCCCCGCTGACGGCCGGCCTCGACACGAAGCCGAAGGCGAGACGCGCCGCGAAGCCGGCAGCGGAGGCGGACGCGGGGTGACACCTGCGTCGGAAGGCGTTCCGCATCGCGGAGTTAGACGCTTGCCGATATGCTGCTACTGGCCACGGCACACGAATCGAGTCAGGAAGCCCCGCCCGACATGAGCAACTTCAGCGAGTACGTCGTTTACGTGGACGAAAGCGGCGACCACGGCTTGACCAAGTTCGACGCAAACTTCCCAGTGTTCGTGCTGAACTTTTGCGTGTTCCGCAAGTACGAGTACGTCACGGGGATTGTGCCATCGCTTCAGGAAATCAAGTTCCGGTACTGGGGTCACGACATGGTCGTGTTCCACGAGCACGAGATCGCAAGGCGAGAAGGTGTATTCGCGTTCCCCGGTGAACCCGCCAGGTGGGGTGCCTTCTTGGCCGACACATCGGCTTGGGTCGCGGCCAGCCCCTTCGTGGTGATCGCCGTCGTCATTCGCAAGCAGGAGTTCGTCGAGTTGCACGCGCACGAGAAGAACGTGTACCACGAGGCCATGAAACTCGGCGTCGAGCGGGTAAACAAGTATTTGGGGCGGCGTGAAGAGCCTGGGCGACTCGTCCACTTTGTCTTCGAGATGCGTGGTGGTAACGAAGACAAGCAACTGAAGTTGGCGTTCCGGCAAGTCTGCGAGGGGGACAACTACAAGGCCGAAGTGTTCAACTTCAAGATCGAAGTCGCCAGTAAGCAAGTCAACTCGACCGGTCTCCAACTACTGACCGGCAGGTAAGCAAGGCTATTCAGCCTCTCCCCAACTTTGTAGACTGCTCCGTATGAGAAGTAACGGCACGGCGAAGGAACTCGAGGCCCGGCGGCGGCTGGCCGTCGAGCGGGTCACGGGCGGCTGGACCCAGCGGGAGGTGGCCGCGTTCCTCGGCGTCCACCCCGTCACGGTGGCCAAGTGGGTGGCCCGGCACCGCGCGGGGGGCGACGGCGGCCTGGCGGCCAAGCCGACCCCCGGCCGGCCCCCGTTCCTGACCCCCGCCCAGGAGACGACCGTCCTCGGCTGGCTGGCCGACCCGCCGACCGCGCACGGCTTCCGGACCGACCTGTGGACCGCCCGGCGGGTGGCCGAGCTGGTCCGCGCCGAACTCGGCGTCGCCTTCCACCCCCGCTACCTGCGCGAGTGGCTCACGAGGAGGGACTACACGCCCCAGAAGCCGGCCCGGCGGGCCAAGCAGCAGGACCCCGCCGAGGCCGAGCGCTGGCTGAACGAGGAGTGGCCGCGTGTCGAAAAAAAGTCGCCGCCGACAAGGCCCACCTCGTGCTGATCGACGAGAGCGGCCTGTTCCTCAACCCGCTCGTGCGGCGGTCGTGGGCCCCCAAGGGCAAGACGCCCGTGCTCCTCAACGACGGCGGGGGCCGCAAGAAGGTGTCGGTCATCGGGGCGGTCAGCGTGTCGCCGGCGGCCCGCCGCCTGGGCTTCTACTTCGCCACGCGGCCCGACGGCTACTTCGACGGCGAGGCGGTGGTCGGGTTCCTGCGGAACCTGCTCGAGCACCTGCGGGGGAACGTGGTCGTGGTGTGGGACGGCGGGCCGAACCACAAGGGTCCGGCCGTGCGGGAGTTCCTGACGCGCAACCCGAGGCTCCGGCTGGAGCGGCTGCCGGCCTACTGCCCGGACCTGAACCCGGTCGAGTCGGTCTGGAGCTGGCTGAAGTACGGGCAGTTGGCGAACTACTTCCCGGCCGGGGTGGGCGAGCTGGACGACGAGGTGATCGAGAGGCTAATCGACCTGAAGTTCGACCCCGGGCTGCTGAAGCTGCTGTGGGGGCGGTCCGGCCTGCCCCTGCCGCACAAGCCGGATGAATAGCCTTGCTTACCTGCCGGTCAGTAGGGCGTCGGACGCCAGAAACCCGTCGCCCACATTGCAAGGGTTCCATGTCCAAGGTCTACCTCGACGGCCGCTTCGTGGACAAGCTCGACGCCAAGGTCAGCGTCTTCGACCACGGCCTGCTCTTCGGCGACGGCGTGACCGTCGGCCTGCGCATCGTCGCCGGGAAGTTGCCACTGCTCGACGCCTCCCTCGACCAACTACTTGCGACCGCCTCGCGCCTCGGCTTGCGCGTCGGCGGCGACCGGGACGCCCTGGCCGCGGCGGTGCGGGAGACGGTCGCGGTCAACGCCCGGCAGGTCGGCTACGTCCGCATTTTGCTGACGCGCGGGGCGGGGATGCTGGCCCACGACCCGCGCAAGTGCGAGCCGTCAGTCATTATCATCGCCGACGACGTGTTGCCGTACCCCGACGACGTGACCGATCACGGCCTGCACGTCGTCGTCGCCCAAACCGTGCGGCGGGCCGGGCAGCTCGAAGACGGCGGGCTGACGCTCAGCGGGCTGACGGCGGTCCTCGCCAAGCAGGAGGCGCTGTCGCGCGGCTGCCTCGACGCGGTCGTCTTGAACTCGGCCGGTGACGTGAACGGCACGATCGACGCCGGACTGTTCCTCGTCACCGGAGGGGTCGTCGTGACTGCTCCCCCGGAGCGTGGCCCGGACGCCGTTTTCACGCGATGGTTGCTCGACCGGTTGGCCGAGTGGCAGATCGCGGTCGAAGTGCGGCGGGTACTCCCGGAGGAGTTGGCCACGGCGACGGAAGTCTTCCTCGCCGGCAGCGTAACCGGGATCGTGCCGGTCGTCCGAATCGGCGGCGAACTCGTCGGCGACGGGGCGGCCGGGCCGCTGACCCGTGACATCCGCCGGCGTGCCGTACAATGGCACCATGAGTGAGACTTTGACCCCCGACGTGGTCGCCCGGCGCGACCGCTTGCTCGCGATTCTGGGGACAATGCCCGGCGTCGCGGTGGCGTTCAGCGGCGGCGTCGATAGCGCCGTCGTCGCCAAGGCGGCCCGTGTCGCCCTCGAGGCGCGGGCACTGGCGGTCACCGCGGACAGCCCCAGCGTGCCGCGATCGGAACTCGCCGACGCCCGCAAGCTCGCCGAAGTCATCGGCATCCGCCACGTCGTCGTGACGACCGAGGAGTTCGACAACGCCGACTACTTGAAGAACGACGGCACGCGCTGCTACCACTGCAAGAGCGAACTGTACGGCCGCATCGAGAGCCTGCTGCCGACTCTGGGCGTGCCGGTGATTTGCAGCGGGGCCAACCTCGACGACGCCGGCGACTACCGCCCCGGCCTGACCGCCGCCGCCGAACACGCGGTGCGCCACCCGCTGCAAGAGGCCGGCTTCACGAAGGCCGACGTGCGGAGTTTGGCGCGACACTGGGCGCTGCCGGTCTGGGACAAGCCGGCGTCGCCGTGCCTGTCGAGCCGGCTCGCCCCCGGCCTGGCCGTGACGGCCGAGCGCACGTTGCGGGTGGAACTGGCCGAGGAGTTTCTGCACGCCCGCGGCCTGCGCGAGTGCCGGGTGCGTTACCACGAGGGCGACCTGGCCCGCGTAGAGGTGCCGGCGGCGGAAGTCGCCCGCTTCGCCACCGAACCGCTGGCCGGGGAACTGGTCGCCCGCCTCACCGAACTCGGCTTCCGCTACGTCACGCTCGACTTGCAGGGCTTCCGCAGCGGCAACCTCAACGGGCTGATTTCGCTGGACGTCAAGCGCCGCTACGCGACGCCAACCCCCTCCGGGACCGAGACATGACCCCGCTCCCCGCCGAGCAAGCGTTGGACGCGTACTACCTCGACGCCCGCAGTAAAGTCCTCGAACTCGCGGCGATTCTCGACCGCGTGGGCCGGGGCGCGGGCGCGACCGACGCGGCCGCGGACCCCCGACTTCGGCGCGTCGCGGCGGCAATCCGGTTGCTTCTGGGGGACGCGGGTGGCCGGGCGGAGGCGGTTCAGCGCGTCTTCTCGCTGGAGTACGACGCCGGCTGGGAGGTTCCAGAACCGCGTTGATACAATGGCCCGAGTCGGCGACAATCGCCCCGTCCTTCACCCGGCCGGGCGACCCCCGGCCCGCACCGACCCCCCGCCGAGAGCGAACATGCCGATCAAAGTGACCTGCTCGAAGTGCCAGGGCGTGCTGCACGCGCCGGACGACGCCGGCGGCAAGCGCGGCAAGTGCCCGACCTGCGGCAACGTCCTGTCGATCCCCGGCGGCTCGGGCGGGTCGATGATCCCGCCGGAGCCGGAGACGCCGCCGGCGGGCCCGTCGAATTCGTCGCAGCAGATGCGGATGCCGTCCTCGACGTTCGGCGCGCCGGGCGAGGACAGCCGCAAGGCGTCGTTCGCCCCCGGCCTGACCGGCGGGAGCGGCTACGCGACGGCCCCGCTCTCCGGCGGCCCCGACGCCCGCAACGCGCCGGTCAGCCGGCCGTCGCCGACCCCGCCGGAGGTCCGCAAGTCGGGCGACCCGTTCTCGAAGTCCGGCCCGCGTGCCCCCGCCGCCGGTGCCGACGCCGAGTGGGGCAGCCTGGCGTGGCGGCGGACGCGGCGGGGCCTCTGGTTCGTCCAGGCCGGCTACTTCTTCGCGCTCGTCGCGGTCGTGCTACCGGCGGGGCTGACCGTCGCGATGAAGGCGGGCGTAAAGCTGCCCGCGAAGCCGGGGCTACTCAAGCTCGCCGACGTGACGCTGGCCGACGAACTCCGCGCCGCCGCCTTCCTGGTCCCCGCCGCGCTGGCGTTCGCGTCGATCGCCCTCGGCCGCCTCGGCGCGACCAACGCCCCGCGCACGTCGTACGCCCGCGGCCTGCTGCGCGTGTCGGCCCTGGCGACACTGATGAGCCTGATCGGGGCGACCGCCGTCGCGGCGATCGTCGGCCTGCAAGTGAGCGGCGGCGACTTCCCGAGCCTGCTGCCGCCCGAGGAGAGCCGCGGCGTCGCTCAGCGCGTCGGCATCGCCGTCGCGGCCGTCCTGGCACCGGTGGCGGAACTCTGGTTCGTGATCGCGTTGGGCCGCATGGGCGCGGGGCTGCGTGACGACCGCCTCGCCGGCCGGGGCACCCGCGCGCTGGTCTACGCCGGCTTGCTATTCGTGGTGGCCGGCCTGGCGACGTACACGGTGAGCTACTACCACGCCGAAATCGACCGCCTGGTCGCCGAGCAGTTTCAGCCGAAGTTGACCAGTCTCGGGGACAAGCGGGGGTTCGTCGTCCCCGGCGCGGCGATCCTCGCCGCCCTGTCTGCCTGGCTCGTCTACGTCCGCCTCGTCGGGGCGGCGCGTCGGGCGATTCACGACTGGCTCGACGTGAACCGCGGCTAAAAGTGACGGCGGGGCGCGGACTGCGGTCTACACCTCAAGGGGGTGCGGCTCATGTTGAAAGCGATGCCGGCGACGGTGCGGTTCTGCTGCCCGAACTGCGGGGCGGCCTTGCGGGGTTCGCGGGCCGACGGCGGCAGCGTGCAGAACTGTAACCGCTGCGGCGAGGCGATCCGCGTCCCCGGCCGGCAGCACCCCTCCGAGTGCGACGGGTCCGACTCGCCTTCCGTCCCGCCCCTGGCGCTGGCGAGCGCCCGCGAGGGCTTGCGGCACCTGACGATCGGGCACCACCTCGTCCTGGCCCAAGGCGCGCTCGTGGTCGTCGCCTACGCCCTGTGGGCGTCGCTCGAGGGCACCGCCAAGGTCGTCGATCGCGACCCCGGCCCGTGGCGCGACCTCTTCCTGGCGGCCTGGGCGACCGACCTCATTTTGCTGGCCCTACAGTCCGGCTCGAAGTGGCTCGGCTACCAGAAGTGCGAGGCCGCCGCGGCCGCCGTGGGGTCGGCCGGCTGGCTGACGCTCGCCCGATTCGCGGTGCTGTTGCGCGGCCTCGGCTACCTGATGGCGAGCGCCCCGTGGCTGATGGCGACGACCCCGGACGCCGAGTCGGGCCTCGTCAAGGCGTTCGCGCAGGTCGGCCACCTGACGTGGATGGCCGGGCTGCTCTTCGAGTACGGCGTCCTGGTGGTTTGGTACCGACTGCTGGCGGAACTCGGCGAGGTGGCGTCGGCCGCTCCGGTCGCCCGCTTCGTCGCCTGGGCGGCCGGCCTGGTCCTGACGGCGTCGGCCTGCGTGAGCCTGACCGCGATGACGCTGATCCTACTGCTCCGCCGGCACGCCCCGGCCGCCACGCCGCCCCAAGGCGTGCGGCTCAACTTCGCAGCCGTCCCACCCGACGGCTGGGTCTTGGTGGGGGGCCTGTTCACCGTGCTCACCGTATTCGCACTGGTTCTGGCCGTCCGCTACCGGGGCGTGTTGAACCTCGTGTCGCGCCGCGTCAACGCACCGCGATAACGCCCGCGGGCGTTGCGAGCGACTCCTGCTGTCTCACTTGGGGCGTTCGGCCGGCGAATCGCCGGAATCGCTCTTGTGTAGTCTCGTAGGGGTTTCCGCGGCCGCTACGATAACTGGCGTCCGCTCGGGGGCGTTTGCGCGGCTGGTGCCGGCCCCGGTCTTCAAAACCTGTGAGTACCGTGAACGACGGGGGTATATCGACCAGTCGTTACCACATGCCGCTCACCAATTTCGCCTTGATTTACGCCGTTTGCCGCAGTTTTGCCGTCATGTGTCAGCTAGGCTCCTAACCCGGACTGATCTCAAGAATGTGGCCACTCTCGGCCAATACGGGACGTGAAGCCGGTAACGAATCCGGTAACTTGAATCGCCTCCACTTCCGCCCGTGCTGCCACTACCACGCTTTCTAGACCTCTGATCGCGCCTCTTCCTCGGCGCATTCACTCAACAGCCGAGCCGGGCGGCCTGACTCGGAATTGGTCAGGGTCGTCGCCCGACCCCAGTTCCAAAGAAATCAATCGACGGTTGGGGCTGAGATCACTGGTGGCGAAGTACGCCCCGGACCACAAAACGCTTTGTTCAGGAGCGAAGGCGTAGAGTCGTCGGAAGACGTGAGATGTTGAGAGGCTGTCGAGTGCAAAAGCAGAAGGGAAGGAGGTACGGCACGTCCGGGTTTCCCCTAAGAGTGTGCTTTCCCCGCCTTCCCATTTGTGCGCTTATGTAACTCTACCTTACCCACAGCAGCCTAGTCGGTCAAGGTAATTACCGCCTCATGTTCGTAGTCGCCCACAAGAAATGGCAGCCGGCACTGGCCCCTGGACAGGAACGACTGCTCATCGAGTTGTGGCTGGAAGCCCTGGCCATCGACACCGCTGCCCTCGACTGGCCTCCGGTCTGCTCGACCTCGCAGACCCTCCGCAACCTGCTCACGACGCTGATCGAAGTCGAGCGTAACATCCTCTACGCTTACCACGTCGGCCACCTGGCCGAGGAAGTCTTAGAGCGGGTGGCCGACTGCGGGTGGCTGGAGGCTTCCTACTCTGACGACCTCGTTGTACTACGCGATCTGCTCACCCGGCTCCGAGACATCCACAGAAGAGTCGAGATACTGGACGCCGAGAAGCAGAGGAGCCGCACCTTCAGCCAGGATGAGGCAGGAAAGACGACGGCGAGCTTCCTGCGCGCCTTCCTCGCTAAAGTGGACCGTGGCGGGTTGGTGGGGCGGCAGGTCGATCACCTCAAAACGCTGACGGCGGACGTGACGACGAACTTCGACGTTCTGGGACGGGCGGTGGGGGAACTCGTCAACGACCTGGTCCACCTCGGGCACTCCCGCGACCACCTGCACGGCTGGATGATTGGCGCGGTGCTGAGGCAGCCGGACCCGCTGCCCAACCCGACGCCTCTCCTTAACCGCTTCGACGCTGCCCGATCCCTAGGGCAGCAGTTCCCCGGCGGGTGCGAGGTGATGTTCATGGTCGCCGCCCCGGTTGCAGTGCCGGACTCGGATGGAATTCGGTTCGTCGGAAGCGTGCCGAACAACTTCCCGCTGCCCGGCGGGTCGCCGTTCCTCAAGACGCAGAAGCGTTTCGCAATCGTGACAGTTATACGAACTTTCGACCGACAGGCCGCAACAGAGCAGGCCCACCGTCACCTAGTGCGGTATCTGCACTCGACGCGGCTCGACCACTTGTCCTTCGACCGGATGGTAACACAGAGGTCTGCTGTCCGAAACGCCGCTGGAAACACCCAAGAAGTCATCGGGCTACGGGGGCTGCCGCACTGCGAACTGCACAACGATGTACTGTTCTACTCCACGCCGCGGGAGGGGCGGAACGAGGGCACGTTCGCAGAACTCGACCGCGCCATGTACTGGCTCGAACAGGCCCGACGGTGGGACGACGTGGGGCGTCTACTCGCCTTATGGACGGCCCTGGAGTTCCTCTTCTCGAAGACGACCCAGCCGGCGGCGGATGCGATCCAGGACCTGATGCCCGCCTACCTCGTCCCGAACTACGCCCGGTCCCTTCTTCTTGACTTATGGGCTTTCATCGAGCATGTGCCGGACATCACGCTACCGCCCGACATGGAAGCCCGCCTGGGGGTCGAGCCGACCGGCGTCGGCACGCGGAGGAGAGTCAACCTGACGAAACTCCTCCAGGAATGCCTGAAGGACGACGCAACCAACCCACTACGCGCGGTCATCAACGACTACCCGATTCTCCTGCGAAAGTATCACCGCGCCCGGTTACTTGATCCAACCCCGAAGGACGACATGCCAATCTGCCGATGCCTCAGTCAATTCGAGAGGGGGGTCACATTCGACCTGCGGTTCGCGTACCGGGCGCGGAACACCATCGTCCACGACGCGGCAATCCAAATTGTTCAGCTAGACCGCCTGATTCAGCGCATGAACTGGATGCTGTCCACCGCCCTCGACACCCTGCTGTTCCAGTTCGCCCACAACCGAACTTTATCGCTGTCCGACCTTCACGAAATTAACAAGGTGAACAACGCGAAGTGGAAGAAGCGACTGAAGGATAAGGTGCTTGTCCCGCACGCGGATATCGTTGACCCGCCCCGACCGGGGCTGTCGGGATGAGAACGGTCACAGACCAGTGCTCACATTAAACTAAACGGTACACATTTTACTACAGTCAGTTGCAGAAAAACATGGTCATGAACCCGGCGAACAAGTTCTCGGCGTCGGCGTCGATGCTGGGATACGTCTACCAGGCCCGTTACGCCCTGCTGTTGCTGCTCCGCCGCAACAAACTGGACTCGAACGTCCGACTCACAATTGAGAAGTTCGACGACGTGGCGTTCGACTCGGGCGGCGGGCCGGACGAACTGATCCAGACCAAGCACTGCGTGCCGGGAAACCTCACCGACCTGAGCGAAGACTTGTGGGGGACCCTACGCATCTGGGCCGAGGGAGTCCGCGACAACGAGTTCCTGCCGGGCACTGTCTTCACCCTAGTGCAGTTCCAGGTGACATCCTGTGATTCGTCTCGTCGGCCCGTACTCTAACGGGATGAAGCCACCACTGTTCGTCC